>CBFDBS010000206.1:0-4962 GCA_965603105.1 uncultured bacterium | reverse complement strand
AGTCGCGGAGCTCAAAAAGAGGGGCAAAGCGGAGTATTTATAAAAAGTAAATGGATCTCTTCCATTTTGTGTGGGAGATACACAGAAACGGCCTCGCTCCCTTCAGATTCCATTCGCCATGGCCTTGAGTCTCTTTTTTCGGCAGCTGCGCAACTCGCCTGTCCATTTTTCTATTGAACATTCAATATGTGTTGTAACAGTCGCTTCCCTTTACTTTTCCAGGCTCAATACATGCTCGCTGTCCGCTTACTGATGGATTCCCTCAAAAAGTGACCCCGGGGGCCAGGCTGAATCTTCAATGGTCGCTTCAACCGTTTCCGATGTATCTTTGCCCACACAAAATGGAAGAGATCCAGGTGTTTCAATAAATTGTTGTATTTTGCTTTCCCGAGGCAATTCTGATATATATTTTTTCTCTGGAGGGAATCATGGCCGCCAACTCTTTTTCCGAACTTAAAGACAGAATCGAAGCCATTCCGACGACGGGTCTCATTCAGCGTCCGACGCCTTTTTACAAACTTGAAAACCTGAGTCAAGCCCTCGGAGGCCCGGCAATCTATGTCAAGAGGGATGATCTGACGGGCCTGGCCTTTGGGGGGAACAAATCGCGAAAGCTGGAATTCATCATGCAGGATATTCTGAACAAAGGTGCGGACACCGTCGTCACCTGGGCCGCCCTTCAGTCCAACTGGTGCTTGCAGACAGCAGCGGCGGCGAAGAAACTGGGCATTGCCCCAGTTCTCGTTTTGTTCAAGACATATGACCTTCCTGAAGAGTATGACGGCAATCTTCTTCTGGATGTCATTCTCGGAGCGGATATCCGCATCAAAGAGGCGGAGAAGGGGAAAATCCTTACAGAGGAAGAAGCCGAGGGATTCGTCCAGGAGATCATTATCGAACTCAGACAGAAAGGCCGAAATCCCTATTTTGCGCCGCTCGGCGGTTCGATGGTCGGAGGATCAATGGATAGACCTTTAGGGGCCGTCAGCTATGTTCAGGCTTTTCTGGAGATGGAGGAGCAGGCACGGGCTCTAAATGTGGATGTGGACTGTGTGATTTTAGCTTCGGGCTCAGGGGGGACCCAGGCAGGTTTGACAGTCGGCGCCTCGGCCTTTGATGATAATACCCGGGTACTGGGAGTCAGTGTATCTGAAGAAAAGAGCGCTTACAGCGAAAGAGTGCGGACGATTGTGATGGATACAGTCGATGTTTTAAATCTGAATATCAGAGTCGAAGATGAGCAAGTGAGAGTGTTGGATGAATACCTGGGAGAAGGATACGGTATCGTCAACAGGGAGGTGGCGGAGGCCATCCGCTTGGTTGCGGAAAAAGAGGGAATATTCCTGGATCCCGTTTATACCGGGAAAGCGATGGTGGCTCTGGTGGATTTGGTGAAAAAAGGATATTTTCGGCGGGATGAGAATGTCGTTTTTTTTCATACCGGCGGAACGGCGGCCCTCTTCCCCAACAAACACAACCTTCTGAAATGGATAGAGACTTAGGTGCAGACGAGGAATCGTGGAGATGTTTGAAATCCACCGGCGGCCGCTGCTAAACAGGAGTGAAAATGAAATTTGAGAGACCTAAATTCAAAGACGTACTGGAAGCCCGGCAAATCATCAAAGAATATTTGCCTCGAACGCCAGTCTATTCTTATCCTGTTTTGAATCAGCTTTTGGATACGAAAATTTTCATCAAGCATGAAAATTTTCTTCCTACGGGTGTTTTTAAGGCGCGAGGAGCGATCAATCTGGTATCTCGATTGGATTTTCGGCAGAAGGAAAAAGGCGTGATAACCGCCTCAACCGGAAACCATGCTCAGGCCATAGCCTTTGCCGGGCGGCTTTTTAATGTGCCGGTGACGGTGGTCATGCCCGAGAAGGCCAATCTTACTAAAGTCAAGGCCGTAAAAGGTTGGGGAGCAAAAATCATTTTTTTCGGTCGGATTTTCGATGAATCACGTGATTATGCCGAAAAACTGGCCGGAGAAAAAGGAGCGCGGTTTATCCATCCAGCCAACGAACCGGATTTGATAGCCGGGGTTGGCACTTACGCTCTGGAGCTTTTTGAAGATGTTCCCTCTCTGGACACAATTATCGTACCTGTGGGAGGGGGAAGCGGAGCCTCTGGTTGTTGTCTGGTCAAGGAAGCCGTCAATCCGAAAGTGCAGGTCATCGGTGTTCAGGCGGAAAAGGCCCCGGCAGCTTATTTGTCTTGGAAGAAAGGGGAAATCGTTCAGGACAAGATGGAGACGGCAGCGGAAGGATTGGCTACTCAGGTCGGATATGAGCTCACCCAGGGAATCCTCCGGGATTTTTTAACGGATTTTGTGCTCGTTTCCGAGCAAGAAATGACAGATGCCATTTTGCTCATCATGGAGGTTGTCAGAAACATGGCTGAAGAGGCGGGATCTGCCTCTCTGGCTGCTGCACTGAAAATGAAGGAACAGCTAAAGGGAAAGAATGTTGCTGTCATTTTGACAGGTGGGAATATTTCGATGGACCGCCTCCGCAAAATCCTCAAATAAAAAAGAATGGGGTCAGGCTTTCGAAACTTGCAAGTTCATGAAATGAAGGGGTCAGGTTTCGAAAGTATCGAAAGCCTGACCCCAATAATTTAACGGTTTGTGCTTTTAATGTATTTCAAGAATTCGCTGTCGGTGGAAAGAACCAGCAAGGTCTCCTTGTCCATTATGGTTCGGTATGTTTCCAGGGTTTTCATGAACTGATAGAATTCAGGATCCAAGTTATAAGCCTGGGCATAGATTCTGGTGGCTTCGGCATCTGCTCTGCCCTGGATTTCCTGAGCTTGTCTGTAGGCCTCGGATTGAATCCTCTTCAGCTCGCGCTCTTTCTGGCCCCTGATCTCGGCGCTCCTCCCGTCTCCCTCGGACCTGTATTTGGCCGCGATCCTCTGCCTCTCGGCGATCATGCGGTCGAAAACATCCTGGGCAACTTCATCCACATAATTGATTCTCTTGATCCGGACGTCTTTGAGCTCGATCCCGAACTCAGGGGTGATTAATGAAGAGTTTGCCAGGATAATCTCCGTAATCTTCTCTCTCCCTACTAAGATATCGGCAATTTCTTCCCGTTCAGTCAGAATGCCCGCTTCTTCAGTGACTTCAAATGGCCGGTTTGAAGAACGGACGAGCTCGATCAAGTCATGCTCTGCGGCAGCATTTCGGGTTTCTCCATCTATGATGTCGTCCAGCCTGGAATGGGCTCCCCGTTCATCCCTGACTCTCTGGAAGAAAATGAGGGGTTCGCTGATTCGCCAGCGGGCATAGGTATCGATCCAGATGAACTTTTTGTCCTTGGTCGGGATCTGGTTGGCGTCTCCGTTCCATTCCAGCCACCGTTTTTCGAAGTAGTTGGCTTTATGAATGAAAGGAACTTTAAGATGCAGACCCGGCTTACTCACGGTGTCGCCTATCGGTTCACCGAACTGGGTGATGATCACCTGGTTTGTTTCTGAGACGATATAGATTGAACCGAGAAAGACGATCACAAGTCCGACAACCAGAGCAATGGAAATGATCAGTTTTGTCTGCTTGTTCATTTCTTCACCTCCTCGCCCAAATTGAGGAAGGGCAGGATGTTTTTCTGACTTTCGTCGAAAATGATTTTTTTCTGCACCTGGGGCAGAATTTCAGCGATGGCTTCCAGATAGAGGCGTTTTCTCGTAACCAGAGGAGCGCGTGCGTATTCTCTGTAGATATTTCTGAACCGGTCGGCGTCTCCTTCAGCTCTGTTAACGCGCTCGGTAGCGTATCCCTCGGCGGCTTCGATCACCTGTTTGGCTTCTCCCTCGGCTTTGGGGATTTCCTGGTTGTATTCCGACCAGGCCTGGTTGATCTTCGTCTCTCTTTCTTGAACAGCCTGATTCACTTCGTTGAATGATGGTTTGACAGGATCGGGAGGATTCACATCCTGGAAAATGAGCTGGTTCACTTCAAGTCCGATCTCATAGAGATCGCAGAGTCGCTGGAGTTCTTCTTTGGCCTCCAAAGCCAACCGGGCTCGTCCTATCGTAATCACTTCGTCTACGGAGTTCTCACCGACAACCCTTCTGACGACAGCCTCGTTCATGAAGCGGAAAGTGGCCTCGGCGTCTCTGAGCTTGAAGAGATAGTTGTAAGGATCTTTGATCTTGTATTGGACGATCCATTCCACAATGGCCACATTTAGATCGCCGGTCAGCATCTGGGCTTCATCTCTGGTTTCGCTTGTTATAGCGTATTCAGACTGGATGCCGGCCCGAGTCGTACGGAATCCAAACTCTTGCTTTTTTTGTCTTTCGACAGGGACTTTAGTTAGCGCCTCTATCCCGAAAGGATATTTGAGATGGAGTCCGGGCTCGGTTGCTCGTTTAAACTTGCCGAATCGAAGGATAACACCCACCTCTTCCGGCCCGTTTGTATAAACGGAACCGACGAGAATAATGATTGCTATCACACCCGCAACAATGAGTTTGATCATTCCGGGTTTGATTTGAGGAAGTTTGATCTCAAGATTGGGGAGATCGCCGTTTGTCATTTTGCCCTCCTTACTTTCTAAAATAAAATTAGATCATATCACAGATATTTCCTCTTCACCAGAAGATTCCGAATTCAGCCTCTGATTTTAGGCCTAATCCTTGAGAGATGGAGCTTCGATTTGATTGGGTCCAAAACTCCGGTGAAGAAGACATCTCATTTTGTATACCCAATCATTGCCTGAATTATTCAATAATCTCGGTTGACTGAGAAACGAAGTACATTGGAAAACATCGACATTTAATGAGGCAGGAATACTTTTAGGCGTTTAGGGAGGACAAGGTTTGTTCAAGGTGATCCACGTCTGTCTGATGAATTCTTGCCGATGATGCACCGTCTTTAGGCAGTGATTTCAATCCTGTCCCTGTGATAATCAGGACGATTCGGTCCTCAGCAGAAAGGGCGTTCTTCTTATTGAGTTTCAG
>CBFDBS010000205.1:0-5023 GCA_965603105.1 uncultured bacterium | reverse complement strand
AAAAAGGACTCTCTCTCAAAATCAGCGTCTCCGGTGTCAGGGGAATCGTGGGAGACAGCCTGACACCTCAACTGGCTTCCAATTTTGCCCAGGCTTTCGGAACCTACCTGGGCAGAGGAAAAATTATCGTCGGACGAGACGCCCGTTCATCGGGGACGATGCTTCAACACGCCGTCTTTTCGGGCCTGTTGTCAGTCGGCTGCCAGCCGGTTGACATCGGAATGTGTCCCATTCCTTCGACCATGGTCCTGACCAAAGAGAGCCAGGCCAGAGGGGCCATTGTGGTCACGGCCAGCCATAATCCGCCCGAGTGGAACGGCTTGAAATTCATCAATGAAAAAGGTCTCTTTCTCAACCCCTCTCAAGTCCAGGAGTTTTTGGACATCTACCACCAGGGTGAATTTTTTTGGGTCAAAACAGACAAGTACAAAGTTCTATCCTCCGATTCCCAGCCCACTCGACCCCATCTTGAGAAACTTTTGAATTATTTGGACATCGAAACCATCAGGAAGAAAAAGTTTTCGGTTGTGGCCGACTGCTGTTTGGGCGCCGGAGCCCGGCTTCTTCCTGAATTCCTTGAGAATTTGGGCTGCCGGATTTTCCTGACAGATTCCACAGACACCAAAAAAAAGCCTCCCCACTATGAGCCTACTGCGGATAACGTCTCCCTCCTCTGCCGGGAAGTCAAAAAGCAAGGGGCCGATATCGGATTTGCCCAGGACGCGGATGCAGACAGGCTGGCCATAATCAATGAACAGGGAATTCCCCTGGGAGAAGAGCTCACCCTGGCCCTGGCGGTGGATTATGTGCTGAGCAGTAAATCCGGACCGGTGGTCATTAATCTCTCCACATCCCGAGCCGTCGAAGATATCGCCCGGAAACACAAGGCTCCTCTTTTCAGGACAAAGATCGGTGAAATCAATGTCGTCGAGCAGATTCTCCACCACAGAGCCGTCATCGGTGGTGAGGGTAACGGCGGGGTGATTTTCCCTCCCATTCACCCCTGCCGCGACAGCTTCACAGCCATGGGCCTGACTTTAGAAGCGATGGCCTGTTCAGGAAAAACGGTTTCGGAACTGCGGAACCGGATACCGGAATATTTTATGGTCAAAGATAAAATCGAGGGCTCGGTCGGAGAGGCTTATCATATCGTCCGTCTTTTGAAGAATTTTTACGAAGGCCGGGAAAATGTGTCTACGGTTGACGGATTGAAGATCGACTTCAAGGATTCCTGGCTCCATATCCGGGCGTCCAACACCGAGCCGATCATCAGAATTATAGCCGAATCCGGAAGTCCGGAAAAAACCCGGAGTCTCATCCGGCAATTCAAACGGGAAATCAAAGGACTGTCACATGGAAATCATCATTAAACAGGAATACGATCAAATCTGTTCGGAAGCTACGGAGATCATCTATAGGAAACAGCAGAAAAAAAATGACCTTGTCCTCGGGCTGGCCACCGGCAGAACACCTCTCGGCGTCTATGCCAAACTCATCGATCTCAATATAAAAGAAAAATTAGATTTCTCCCAAGTCCGTTTTTTTACTCTGGACGAGTATCTCGGATTGAAGAGGGATCATCCCCAAAGCTTCGCCTATTACATGGAAAAAAATCTATTCAGCCAGATCAATATCCGCAGGGAAAACATTCATCACCTGGAAGGAAGGCCTGAGGATATCGAAGAACACTGCCGGATGTATGAGGAAACAATAAACGGTACAGGTGGAATCGATGTTCAGATTCTGGGTCTCGGTGCCAACGGGCATATCGGCTTCAACGAACCCAGCTCTTCGTTATCCTCGAGAACGCGTGTCAAATCGTTGACCCTCGAGACGATCGAAAGCAACAGATCCTTGTTTAAAAATGAAGAGGACATTCCGCGATTCTGTATGACCATGGGAATCGGAACCATTATGGAAGCCAAAACCATCCTCCTGCTGGCCTTCGGACGAAACAAGAGTGAAGCGATCGCCAAATGCATCGAAGGGCCGGTCACGGCTTCGGTGCCGGCCTCGGTTCTTCAACTTCACCCGGATGTCAAAATCATCATCGACGAAGAAGCCTCCTCTTCTCTCAATCAAAAGGACTACTACAAATGGGTTTACTCAAACAAAAACAGAGTGAACGATTATTTGACGTGAATTATTAAATCTTTTGCCTTCCCCTGGAATTTATCAAGCTCATCTATAATCGCCCCCAACCTTGCGTGCCCAATGTTGAAAATCGCTTTTTATGAGGACCCAGAGCATACCGTCTTTTGTTGAAATCAATTCATGGGGAGCATATTAAAAAGGAGTTCAGGAATGGAAAATCGAGAAAAAAAATGATAAACAATACATAAATATGGAAGAATACTGTGTGTTTTCCTTCATTGTGATACTCAAAAGAAAAAAAAACGGTTTAAAACAGACAAAAAAATCTTAAAAAATAGGAACAGTCAATGAAACAAAAACTGATTTTTCTAGGTTTTATGATCTCGATTCTTCTCTTGGTCAACCAGTGCAAACAACAAAAAGATTTTCCTGTGTTGACTGGACCCTACTTCGGCCAGGAACCACCGGGGAAAACGCCCGAAGTTTTTGAAACGAAAAGAGTATCCACCGGGCTTGATGAATTGAACTCGGTGTTCTCGCCCGAAGGACGGGAGTTTTATTTTAGTATCCGGAATTTTTCAGGCGCAGTGTCAATTTTTCAAATGAAAATGGAAGGAGAGAACTGGTCGCAGCCGAAATTACTGCCGTTCGCATCCAGGTACGGTGATATCGATGTGACGATGTCACCCGATGGTCAAAAACTCCTTTTTAGTTCAAGAAGACCGATACCCGGAAGTGAAAATCCAAAAGGGGATACCAATTTTTGGATGGTCGAACGAAAGGAAAACACATGGGGAGAGCCCATTTATTTAGGCGAAGACATCAATTCCGACGGGGAAGATTATTATCCGATGATGACAAACGACGGGACGATATATTTCTCGAGCCAACGGGAAGGGCCGGGAACAAACAACATTTTCAGATCGGAATTGGTTGACGGGAAATATTCGACAGGCGTCAAGCTCGGTGAGGCTATAAATACGGAATTTAGAGAATTTGATCCTTACATCTCGCCCGACGAGAGTATCCTTATTTTTTCTTCGACTCGTCCCGAAGGATTAGGTTCAGGCGACCTGTATATAAGCTTTAAAGATAAAGAGGGCAACTGGATGAAAGCCAGAAGAATGGGTGATCAGATCAACACAC
Source organism: uncultured bacterium (assembly GCA_965603105.1). GTDB lineage: Bacteria > Acidobacteriota > Aminicenantia > Aminicenantales > Aminicenantaceae > CBFDBS01. The sequence continues at coordinate 1,783 of CBFDBS010000205.1, read as the reverse complement.
CTGGTTCAGAATATTGCCCCATGATCTCACCGGATGGAAAATATTTTTTCTTCACAGGTGCGGCAAGAGATGCCAGAAGAATTCCTGATAAGCCGCTCTCCTATGAGGATTTTATGAAATATCATTACAGTGCAAAGAACGGAATGAGCGATATTTACTGGGTGGATGCAAAAATTATTGAGGAGTTAAAACCGGAAGAATTAAAGTGAAAGAGGAAAACCATGAAACAAAATGCAGTTTTTGCTGGAATTTTATTATCCTTCATTTTTTTATTTGTGTGTCAGACTCAGCAAGATCAATTCCCAGTTCTCGAAGGGCCATACCTGGGCCAGAAACCTCCGGGGATGACGCCTGTATTATTTGCACCGGGAACTATTACAACCGACATCGGCGAGGGATGCTCAGGTTGGGGCAATGATATGGAATATTTTATTTTCCAGAGCTGGATCGATAGAAAATCCAGGCTCTATGTCATGAATAAAAAGAACGGAGCATGGAGTGTCCCCGAATCTCTTCCTTTTGTCGATAAATATCAGGTCGGCGACTTCACGATCGCCCCTGATGGAAAAACGCTGGTTTTTGCATCCAATATATTTATCGAAGAAATCGGATCGGAAGGAGAAGGGGGCAACAGAGATATTTATTGGGTGGATGCAAGGATCATTGAAGAATTGAGACTAGATGAAACCCACTCGGATTGAGTGCAGGACTTATAGCTCCGATGATTGCAGCTGCCTCAATAAGTGATCACATGCAGGAGAGAGGGAGACCAATTCTGAAGCGAATATTTATTCTCGACTCCAACATGACAGGATATTGGCCCTTGAATCATCCCCGGGAGAAATGAATACAGGTTCTCCAAATACCGATAATAACTTCGAAGAGTATCGAACTCAATAAAAGATCCCTTGCTCTCTCTACAAGAATATCATTTATATTGAATGATTTTTCAATATCAACAGCATCACTTTGGTTGTCAGGCGGAAGAATAAACCGGCCGGCCTTTGAGAATCGTGCGCCTGACATTGAATTCCCGGTCAAAAATAACCAGATTGGCCAGCTTGCCTTCTTCCAGACTTCCCAGGCGGCTCTCCAGCCTGAGGACCCGGGCAGGGTTGAGGGTGGCCATTCGGATACCGTCCTGGACGCTCAATCCGCACCATTCAACCGTATTTTTTACTGCCGAGATCAAGGGCGTGACCCCCCCGGCCAGAGTGCCAGTGCCCCTCAAAACGGCTCTGCTGCCCACAATCTCAACTTGAGAATCTTCTTTCCCATACAATCCATCCCCAAGTCCGGCCGCCAGACATGAATCGGTCACCAGACAGATGCCTTCCGCCCCTTTCCTCAAAACAGCCAATCGCACTGCGGAGGGATGCACATGCACACCATCGGCGATGAGCTCGGCTGTAACTCCCTTGGCATCCAGGACGGCACCAACCACTCCTGGTTCCCGGTGATGAAAGCCGCTCATGGCGTTAAAGAGATGGGTAGCATGGGAGATGCCATTATCGAAACTGCTCAGGGCTTGGCAGTAGGATGCATCGGAGTGGCCGATGGCGGCGATAAAACCTCTTTTGATCAACTCGGGAATGAGTTCCATTTGGGCTTCGATCTCGGGAGAGACGGTTATTATGACCTTCAATCCACTCACATTTTCGAAAAGCGAATGGATTTCCCTCTTCTCCGAAAAGTTGCCAAAATACCGGAGATCATGGGCTCCCCTCCTGCTGACATTGATAAACGAACCCTCGATATAGACGCCGAGAATCTCCGAATCCAG
>CBFDBS010000204.1:0-5025 GCA_965603105.1 uncultured bacterium | reverse complement strand
CGATTTCAAAGCCGAGCTGCTGAAGAAAAGAAAAAAGTATTCATTCTGACCGGAATGTTGACATTCTTTCATATTTACTTTTTTTGCGCATGAGTTAAACGAAAAGAGCCAACAAATAAGGATTGCACTTTTTGTCGTCGAGCCTTCAGTATCTTGCATTTTAGAGGGGGAAGTTTTATTCTGACGATGGCCAACCTTCTCAGGAGAAATACGGTTGATTACGTGTGTCATGTAATAGATAAAAATGGAATGTCCCAAGTGCCGAGCCGAAAATTCCGATAAGAGCCGATTCTGTCATCAATGCGGGGCCGTTCTTTTCGCTTCCGGTGAGGTGCGTCCCTCGCCCACCCGAACGATGTTCACGGCCCTTAAAGAGCTGCCCATCGGCGGCACTTTTGCTCAGCGCTACCAGGTGATCGAAGAGATCGGTATCGGAGGGATGGGCAGAGTCTACAAAGTTCTGGATACGACCATTCATGAAAAAGTCGCCCTGAAACTGATCAATCCTGAGATCGCTTCCGAGGAGAGAACGGTCGACCGCTTCCGGAACGAACTGAAACTGGCCCGCCAAATCGCTCACCGGCATGTCTGCCGCATGTATGACCTCAGCGAAGCCGAGGGGACGCCTTTCATCACCATGGAATACATCTCTGGTGAGGATTTGAAGAGTTTAATCAGGCGTGCCGGTCAGATATCGGTCGGAAAAGCCGTGCACATCATAGAGCAGGTGTGCGAAGGCCTGGCTGAAGCTCACCGGCTGGGCGTTATTCACAGAGACCTTAAACCCCAGAACATCATGATCGATATGGATGGCAACGCCAAAATCACGGATTTCGGCATTGCCCGATCTACAAAATCCAAAGGACTCACCGGTACGGGAGTCATTATCGGCACTCCCGAATACATGTCGCCCGAACAGGTCGAGGGCAAAGAAGTCGATGTCCGAACGGATATCTATTCGATGGGAGTCGTGCTCTATGAGTTGGTGACAGGCCGCCTTCCTTTTGAAGGAGATACTCCCCTGAGCGTAGCGGTCAAACACAAGATCGAAGAGCCGAAGCCGCCCAGAGACATCAATACCCAGATCCCTTTGGAACTGAACCGGATCATCCTCAAGTGCATGAACAAGGACAAAAAACTCAGGTATCAGACAACAGATGAGCTCCTGCGGGATTTGAAACACATTGCCGATGGGGTATCTACAACGGAAAAAGTCCTGCCTCAAAGAAAAACGCGTCTCTCCAAACAGTTCACGGTGACTGTCGATAGCAAAAAGATACTGCGCCCGTTTATTTTAGGAGCGGCAGCTGTCTTGCTGATTATTGTGCTTTTGCGCTTGTTCCCAGGGAAAAAAGAGGTTGCAGCCTTGGGAGGCCTGCCCTCGCTGGCTGTCATGTATTTTGAAAATAATACCGGGAATGAACAGCTTGACCACTGGCGCAAGGGGCTTTCTGATCTATTGATATCCGATCTCAGTCAATCCAGGTTTCTCAGGGTTTTGAGTGGGGAGAAACTCTCTAATATTCTGGATAAAATGAATCTTTTGGGAGCGAAAACCTATTCCTCGGAAAACCTGATGGAGATCTCGGAACGAGGAGAGGTCGAGAATGTTCTGGTCGGCCGGTTTGCCCTGGCCGGTGAACTCTGGCGCATTTCCATTATGCTCCAGAATGCTCGATCCGGAGAAATACTCGGTTCGGAAACAGTACAGGGAGAAGGGGAGGCAAGTGTATTTGACATGGTCGATGAGCTGACCATGAAGATCAAGACAACTTTCAAACTCTCGAGCAGGGAGATCGCCGAAGATATCGATGAGGAAGCGGGCATCCTGACTACAAGTTCACCCGAGGCCTACGGATACTACAGCCAGGGAATGGAGTTTTTAAAAAAGGGGGATTATCCCAACACCATCGCCATGATGGAAGTGGCCGTCGGTCTTGATCCTGAGTTTGCCATGGCCTACCGGGTATTGTCTTTGGCCTATAAACAATTGGGCTACAGATCTGAGGGACTGGCCAGAGGGCAGTTGGCTTATGATCTGAGCGAACACATATCTGAAAAAGAAAGGTTCACCATCCAGGGTTTGTACTTTTCTCAATCCGAAAAAACGTTCCGGGAGGCTGTCGACGCCTATGAGAGCCTTCTTGCCCTCTACCCCGGCGATGAGGCAGGGAACAACAATCTCGGGTCTATTTATATTTACTTGGAAGACTGGGAGAAGGCCATAAATAGATTCGAGGAGAACAGGCGGCTGAAGAACGATTCCATCCAGCTTTACAGCAACCTCTCCTCTGCCTACGCCGGCAGCGGGCAGTATGGCAAAGCCGTCGAAGCCCTTCTCTCTGGCATCGACGCCGTCTTCGATAATCCATCCGCCCATTATATGATGGCTCAGATTTATCTTGCCCAGGGCAAAATGGAGCAGGCCGGGGAAGAAGCCGAACGTATCTTTTCCCTAGATCCCTCTCACTATTTCAATAGTGCCGTCCGAGGGGATATCGCTCTTTACAGCGGAGATTTGGAGGAGGCCGAAGAGAGATATCTGGAACTTTTGGAGACTCAAGAGCCGTCCGTCCATTTTATGGGTCTGATGCGCTCCGGTTTGCTCCAACTGTTAAGAGGGGCCTTCGAAAAGTCAGAAGCTCACTTTCAGGATGGAGTCGAACTTGCGGAAATGCTCGGGGATTTTGTTCAAAAGTCGGTCTATCACGCCAATCTGGCTTATCTTTACTACAGTACGGGAGATTACGCACGGGCTCTCGAGGAATGCGACAGAGGATGGAAAAGTGCAGAGGAAGCTGAAGCCCTTGAACAGCAGAGACAAATTCTTCACCTCAAAGGATTGATTCTGTTGAAAGAAGGATCCCTTGCTGAGGCACAAACAGCGGCTCAAGATCTCAGCCATCTGATCGAAACATCGATGAAAAAGACGTCGGTCCGCTATTTGGACCATGTGCAGGGATTGATCAGCGAAGCGCAGGGGCAGTCCGTTGCGGCAATCGACAACTTTCAGAAAGCCATCTCTCTACTGCCGGCTGTTTTTGATGCCGAGAATTGGCATTCCCTGTTTCACTACGCGCTGGCATCGGCTTTCCTGCGAGCGGGCGAAACCGAAAAAGCCCGCCAACAGTATGAGACAATCATTTCCTTCACTGTCGGCCGGATGCACTGTGGTAACCTGTATGTCAGAGCTCTCTATGAGTTGGGCAATCTCTACCGGGCAATGGGGGAGACAGAAAAGGCGAAGCAGAACTATGAGCGTTTCATGAGAATTCTCGGAGATTCAGGCCACATGTCCTCTGAGATTTCCGATGTGAAAAAATGGTTGACTTCTTTAAGAGGGCCGTAAGATTTAAGATTATGGCCATCAGGGAGGATACGGCGTGAAGAAAGTTGCGCTTTTTGTTGTTTTGCTGGTCTTTTTGAATGGATTTTCCGCGGCCGAAGATTTGAGGTTTCAGCTGGCCCTTGGCGGGGGATTCAGCCACATTTTTGAGTATGGATCCGAAACGGATTATGTACAGGGAGAGAACGACTTTCCGGTCACTCCCGCCCACACTCCCCTTTTCTTCGGTCTCTCCTTTTCTTATTTCCTGACCGGGACTTTAAAGCTGGAACTGGATGGGAGGTATGCTTTCGGTTCAAAAATCACTCTTGTTGACCCTTCCGACGCCGATTCCGTAGAGGTGGATACGGCCGCTCAATCTTTCGTTTCCCTCAATATCTGTTACCAGTGTTCCCGTTGCAATTTCAAGCCTTATTTATTAGTGGGAGGAGGAGTGAATAGAATTGGCGTAAAGGAGAAGACCTACACGACCGAGTATGGATATGAGATCGATTGTCTGGCTCCTGACAAAAAAACGGCCCTGATGCTTCAGATGGGATGGGGGCTGGATGTGGCTATCAGGGCGGCCTTGGGTGTCAGATTGGACGTGCGCTTTTACTATCTGTTTGCGGAGTCAGACAACATCCCTATTCTCTTTGCCGGCGTCGGGGCCTATTATCTATTCTAAGGGGATTGCCGGCCTGACGCGGTGCCAGACCCAATAATCCTTCTCCTCTTCGGGTGTCAGTTTGACGTTTTCCGATCCGCTCATTTCGATAATGATATGTTTTTATCCATCATGGAATCCCGCTTCTTGCTGTCCGTTTCCAAATGGATGAGACGTTTATTTAATCTGCCTGCTGCTCAGCCTGTCAGTCTCCCTTACTTTTGTCGTTGATTCGGAAAGACAGGTTGCTTTCTTCTCCCTTGCTCACTTTTGAATAGTGCTCCCGGAAGTTCAGCATGTCGAGCAGGCTTTGTCCTTTTTTGAGGTGCTTCATCACTTTTTCCTCATTGTCTTGGATCCGGGATGCCGCTTCCAGCAGGGCTTCGATTTCATGGAGGCCAAAAACGACGACGCCATCTGAATCCCCAAAAACAATATCTCCCGGTAGGACCTGGACACCCCCGCAGATAACATCGATTTGAGTGGCGAAAACAGTCGAGGCGGTGCCGGCCATAGGGGTGACAAAACGTGAGTAAAACGGGAACCGTAGATCGCGGATCCTTCTCACATCGCGGCAGGCACCGTCCACGACGATTCCGGCCAGTCCTTTTCTCATGGCTTCCGTGGTGAAAAGTTCCCCGGCCAGAGCGATCTTTTCTCCTCCGCCGTCGACGACGAGAACCTCGTTTTCCTGGGCTTCGTCGAGAGCCTTGATGACCGATAGGAAATCGCCCCGGCAGCGGACGGTACAGGCCGTCCCGATCATTTTCATCTCGGGATTCAGTGGGCTGATCTCTGGGTCCATGACCCTGAGTCTCTTGTCGGCGTCGCAGAGGCAGGCCGTATCCAGCAGCGCCAGCTGCATTCGTATGTTCTGAATATCCATTCTCCCTCCCTAAAAGGGGTCAGACTTTGAAAACTTGGATAACACCGGCTGATTCGGTTATCCCCAGTGACTGTCAAGATTCTTTTCCTGCTATCACTTTGATTATTTAAACATGACCCGGACTGTTATTCAATGTCCAATTGTCTC
>CBFDBS010000203.1:0-5046 GCA_965603105.1 uncultured bacterium | reverse complement strand
AGATAGATGGCCCCCATAATCACATCGATAGCATTGACAATGATGAACGTCTCCTCTTTGACCGAAAGGGCCATTCCGATGGCGCTCATGTTAGGTGTGCCTCCGGTGTAAACGCCGACAAGCATGCCTGCAACCTTGGAGGCCTCTTCGACTCGGCTGGCCAGAATGAAGGCCCCCACCGACGAACAGATCAAGACCGAACCAAAAGCAATCGCGACAGACAATGCGGTTTTTTTGGCCAGCCGCAGCCAGCGGATGATATTGGTCGAAAAGAGAAGGAGGGGGATGGCCAGTACAACCGTGATTTCGGTGAACTGAGTGGACAAGGATTTGTGGACGGGGAAGCGGAAAGCATTGACCAGGAGGATGCCGAAAAGATAGCAGAGAACGACGGGTCCCATCCAGTTGATGACCTTGGTTTTTTTAGCGCCGTACATGGCGAGAGCGGGAAATCCGCAGATGAGCAGGACTTGAACGATTTTCCAGAAAAGTGAAAACTCCACGCTAAAATCTATATATAATATTCTTTTTCAGAATGCAAAATTAAATCGGGGCCTGTCCCCAATTTTTCATTGACAAGGTCATCCATATTTCGTATTTTATCCTTGGATCGTCACTAGATATAGTGGTTTTGCAGCTTGGAATAAGAAAATGGGAGAAAGGAAGCGCGGTTTTCCTGTGTTTAAATTGAATACAAAGAAAAGAAATGCCAGAGGGCCTGGAGAGGAATCCTCCTTTATCCTTCCCACTTTGGAGCTATACCGCCCTCTCTAACAGGCCCTCTTTTTCCTCTTTTTCCTTCCCTATGACAATGATATTTTCAACGAATCCTGAGAGACGGTCAATCCCCTGAACAGGTGGAATCATTGGGGATATTCCTTCATCGGGAGGGGTGATTTTTGCATTTTCTTTTTATGATGGTGTATGATAGACCAAATTTTTGTGGGAGGGCGAAATGGATGTAAAAAAATATGCGGAAGAGAAAGAATCAGAAATAAAAGCCACTGTGGGCCGGGAAAGGGCAATTTCAGCCTTATCCGGGGGCGTCGACAGCTCGGCCTGTACTGTCCTGGCACACAGAGCGCTCGGGAATCAACTCAAGGTCATCTTCATCGATGACGGCTTGATGAGAGCGGATGAGCCACAGAGTGTTCAGAGGATTTTCGCTGCGTTGGGTATCCAGGTAGATATTGTCGATGCTCAAGATGAATTTTTCGAAGCCCTGAAGGGAAAGACAGATCCGGAGGAGAAGAGGAAGGCTTTCAGAAATATTTTCTATACGGTTTTTGGAAGGGAAGTTCTCAAGAGCGAGGCGCGTTTTTTGATCCAGGGAACGATCAAGGCGGATATTATTGAAACCCAAGGCGGGATCAAAACCCAACACAATATCCTCGAACAGATTGGCATAGATCCCGAAAAAGGTTATGGATTCAAGGTTATCGAGCCTATCCTGGATCTCTTCAAACCTGAGGTCAGAGAAGTGGCCAGAGAATTGGGATTGCCGGAAAAAATCTATCAAAGGATGCCCTTTCCCGGTCCCGGCCTGGCCACTCGTGTCGTAGGAGAAGTGACTCCGGAGAGGGTCAGTCTTGTGCGCAAGGCCACCACAATCGTTGAGGAAGAGATCAGAGACCTAAATCCCTTTCAGGCCTTTGCTGTCCTGCTCAGCGACAAAGGTACGGGAGTCGAAGAGGGAGGGAGGAAATTCGGAGACATCATCATCATCCGTTCCGTCGAAAGCCGCGATGCCATGACTGCACAACCCACCCAGGTTCCCTGGGAGACTTTGACAAAAATGGCCCAACGAATCACGACGGAAATTCCTCAAGTCGTTCGGATTGCCTACGAGCTGACTCCCAAACCTCCTGCCACCATCGAGTATATCTAACCTGGATTTTTCTCGAAGTTTGAAATGAACCCAGCAACGGGCAGGCCGCCGGCAGTATTTGTGTGCGGCTAAAACCAGGATAGAACATCGTGGACAAAGAACAGTTCAACAGAATCCGAAACGCCTATGATTCGACAGTCCGGGATTTTAAGGCCGGGATCAATCCCTTGGCAGCCGTTCCCAAAAAATTTAAAAATTCCAGAGCGTTCAAAGCGTTTGTGAAAGAGACGGATCCCGTCGTGACCGGAAGCAGCGCTCCTGAGATCAAAGACTTTCTTCAACCTGCGCCGGGGAAAAAATGCCTTGATGCCGGCTGCTGCGCCAATCTGGCGACCAAACGATTCGATAAATGGCCCTCGGTCTACTTCGGCATAGATATCAGTCCTGTGCTCATCCGTGAGATGAAAGAATTTGCGGCCGGAGCCGGCCTCAAGATCGGTGGCCTCGAGATTGCCGAAATAAAAGAGCTTCCTTTTTCTAATGAATTTTTTGATATCGCTATGGTGATCGGAGTCTTTGAATATGTCTCCATGGACTATGCGGCCCTTGCACTTGAGGAGCTGTGCCGGGTCCTCAAACCGGGTTCGAGAATGGTTTTGGATCTCCCCAATCTCGCCCATCCCCATGTCGAAACGATGTTTCAACTGGAAGAGTACTTCCAGCGTCCCAACATCCCCAAGTCAAGAGAAGAATTCGAACGTCACCTCACGTATTTGTTTTTCATTGTCAAAACGAACGAAAAACATGTGATGCTCAAATACTTTGTCGAAAAAAAATAAGACATAGTCAGATGCGAAATCAAATCTCTCATTGATTTGCCGGAAAATGTTATCCGCGAAAGACATTCCCATGAAATGGTTTGCCCGCTGAATTATAATTTCTACGCAGTCGTTTTTTTCCTCTTCTCCTGACGGAGCCGGAAGAGACCGAGAGTCAAGAGGGGAATAATATAGATAAAAAGAAAACCCCAGCTCACCGTTCCGTAGCCCTTGGCGATCAGCTGGATGAGCCCGAAGGTCGAAATCCCCAATGCAATCAGCAGCAAACCAAGAGAAATCACCGGCCTCTGCCAGCGGGCCAGCGACTTTCCTTTCTCCGAAAGGGCCGACTGGATCCGCTCGTTGACGGCATGAATGAAGCCCGTTCCTGTCTCGATGAGTGTTCCGAAAAGGACGATCTGAAAGACAATCATCAGAATCGGGAGACCGCTTTTCTGCAGGACAAAAATTGCCGGCAGAGATTCCGGCAGAACTTCCGGGTAGAAACCGACAACGGCGATGTAAAAAAGGAGACCGGGAAGGATGCCGATCACCCCGCCCAAAAGTCCAGCCGTCACGGCTTCTTTTCTCGTTTTGATGTGTTTCAAACAGAAGAGAACCGCGGGAATGATGCCCAGATTGTAAAGAGCGTACTTGAATCCTCCCACTGCCCATCCGGGCTGAATGATTCCTTCTGCGAACTGAGTCTGAATGGCCGATCCAAATTTGATAAGGGCCACAATCAGAAAAGCTCCATAAACCAGATAGAGGAGCAGAGACCAACTGGAGAGAAAACTTTCGATAAGCGAGCTTCCTTTAAAAGTGAGGAACCCAACCGCGGCCAGCATAATCAGGACTCCCGTGAGGTAGGGGAGACCGAAATTTTCTCTCAAAAGAGTGCCGGCTGCCGAGCCAATAACAGCCAGGACGATAAACAGAAGAATAAAATACAGGATTTCGAAGACAAACCAGTAGCGTCCGAGCAGTCTCATAAAGAAGGTCCGGTAGTCGTAGGCCCGGAACACACGTGCGAACTCGAAAGTTACGGCCAGGCAAAGTGACCACATAACCGTCGTGATCAGGAGCATTCCCAGCAGCCCCCCGACCGGCCCGAAATTGAGAAAATATTCGACCAGCTCGCGTCCTGTCCCGTACCCCCCGGCGATAACTACCGATTGGAAGACGAAACCGGGTAATAAATATTTTTTGAAAAATGAAGCTTTAAGAAAAATCATCTGCCTGTCCTTCCCATCCTAACCTTGCTCTCCCAAGAATTTCGACCATTTTATCAGATCGCTAGTGAATTTGAAATAAATCCCCTCTCACGGTCTTGGAAGTGCTTCTAACGAATGTAATCATTTTGATTGGATGGCGTTGAAGAAAGAATTTATTTATAATAGAGGCAACCCAAAGCTTTTAATGTCAAGAGAGAAAAAAGAGTGATTTTCAAAGCCCAGAACGAAAGAGAGAAGAAAATTCGAGGGGTCACTCTCTGGGGGAGTCTGCTCAATATTGTTTTGATGGCTCTCAAAATCGTCGCCGGACTTTTCATCCAATCCTCCGCTCTGGTGGCCGACGGTGTTCATTCCTTTTCCGACCTGGCCACCGATTTCCTGGTCCTTATCGGTGCCAGAATATCCAGCCGGCCGGCCGATCAGACGCATCCCTACGGACATAAAAAGTTCGAGACTTTGACCTCCCAACTTGTGGCCCTTATCCTTATTGCCGTCGGTATCGGTTTCATGTGGTCGGCCAGCGACGCCATCAGCCGGCATGAACACATTATCCCGGGTGCTCTGGTCTTGATCGTGGCCGGTTTCTCTGTTGTCAGCAAGGAAATTCTGTTTCAAAAAACGAGAAAAGTTTCGCGTGAAACCGACAGCGCCTCTCTCTACGCCAACGCCTGGCACCACCGGTCAGACTCATTTTCCTCTGTGGCTGTTCTTATCGGTGGAGTGCTCAGCCTCCTCGGCTGGGGGCACGCCGACCAGTTGGCTACGATTATTGTCGGTTTTATGATCCTCGGAGTCGGGGGGAAAATATTCTATGACTGTGTCTCCGAATTGGCCGAGACGGCTGCCGATAAAGAGTCGGTGGCACTCATCAGTGAGATTTTATCCAAGCAGAACGATATCGTAACCTGGCATGCCTTGCGGACGCGAAAAATGGGAGGCGAGCTCTTTCTCGATGTTCATATCTGTGTGGAGCCGAATCTTTCAGTCAGCGAAGCGCATGTAATATCTAACAGGCTGGAAGAGACGATCCGAGGTCAATTTTTAAAACCGGTCAATATTCTGATCCATATCGATCCGAGCACGACCGAAGACTGCGCCGCCTAATCTGAACTAACCTGACCTATTCATAAATTTGGCCGACCCTGTAATAAACCTTCTCTATGAT
>CBFDBS010000202.1:0-5106 GCA_965603105.1 uncultured bacterium | reverse complement strand
GATTCCGCTTTGGCCTTGATCAATTCCATTCTTTCCTGCACATTTTTCAGATTCTGCTTGAGTTCCGTTTTTTCTTCCGGATCTGTGGTTTCTGACAACATTTGTTTGATCTTCGCCTCTTTTTCGGAGAGAAGGACGTACTCTTTCTTGAGTTGGTCGACAGAGGGTCCATTTGAGCCGTTGGCTCCATCGGATTCGGCCAGGTAGGTTTTGATTTTTTCCTGCTTGTTGGTGACTTCAACGAGCAGCGCCTTTAGTTCACTTCTCTTGTCGGCATCCTTTGTCTCGTCCAGTTTGGCCCGGATGACATCGGCCTTTTCGGAAAGCATTTTGTACTCTTGTTCCAACTTTGCAGGTGCAGGAGGGGGCGACGGAGGTGGTGGTGGAGCAGGAATTCCTCCGTTGGACTCAAGATAGACCTGGATCTCTTTTCTCTTGGCTGAAACATTTTTCAAGGACGCGCTGAGTTCTTTTTTTTCTTCAGCGTCTTTGACTGTTTCCAATTTTGCCTTGAGCGCTTCCTCCTTTTGGAGCAGGAATTGGTACTCTTTTTGAGCCTGGTCGGGTTTAGGCGGTGCGGGCGGAGGCGGAAGCTGACCGTTCTTCAAATAGCTCTCCATCACCTCCCTTTTTTTCAGGACTTCCACCAGGTTCGATTTGATCTCTGCCCTCTTGTCGGCATTTTTAGTCGCTTCGAGCTGAGCGCGGAGATCTTTCTCTTTCAATACCAGCGTTTTCAGCTCTTTTTCCGCTTGGGCTAGCTTTTGCTTTTTGGCCTCGTCTTCCTGATCGGCATTTAAGGTGATGGCGTTATTGTTGATCTTGATTCCGACCATGTCTGCGCCTAAAGCCTCGCCGACCTGAGGAGCGGCCGGTTTTGGTTCGGCAAGGGCCAGAACCAGAAGCGAAGCTAATGGTATCATCAGCAAAAGCTTTAGTTTGGCCGTGCCCCGGGATTTGATTTTTGAAATCATGGTTATTCTCCTTTTGATTTGTGACTGTTTGAAGCTGTTGGCAAACTCGAACAGCTTCAAACCCACATGCTGCTCGAACATGAGCAGTTTGTACTTGGCTGAACTGAAGCCCTGCGCAATGACTCCGTAATCAGCCAGAAATTCATGTGTTTCCTGTAAAGATTTTTTGTACGGCCATACAAAAGGATTGAACCACTGAAAAATGGTTACCAGTTCAATAAGCAGTATATCAAAAGAATGATACTGCTTGATGTGTATGTTCTCATGGGCGATAATGCGCCGCATGTTGTGTTCGGGAATGTGACGGTCGTTGATAAAAAGGAAGTTCAGAAAAGAAAAAGGCGAAAAATCCTTGTCTATGGAGACGATTTTTAGACCGTTGACTTTTTGGGTGCCGAATCTTTTAACCACAAAATAGAGCTTGATCATATGAAAGATGAAACGGGCCAGAAAAAGTCCGGCTCCCACAGCATAGATAAGAAGGAGAGTCTCTCCAACTCCCCAGGTTTTTATAGGCGTGACAGACACAGGATAGGAGGACAAGTTTCCAGAAGCTTTGGCAGTCAAGAATGGAGAAGTGACTTTAAAGGCCGGGATGAGGAGGGAGGCGATTAAGGACAGAACCAGGTAGATCCGGTTGAGGCAAAAATAGGTTTCCTTTCTTAGAAACAACCAGTAGCCAAAATAGAACAGGGCCAGACAGGCCGCTGATTCCAATAGATAAAACATAAAATCAGTCATTTTTTTTCCCCTCGTGTTTTTCGATCTCGTCGCTGAGTAGCTCCCTGATCTCTTCCATCTCCCTGAGAGTGACATCCCTGTCGCTGGCGAAAAAAGACACCATTTCCTGGAAGGAATTGCCGAAATACCTTTTGATAAAAGATTTGAGGAATCTCTTCTTGTAATCGTCCTTGGAGACGGAGGGGAAATACTCATGTGTTTTGCCGTAAGCGTTGTGGGCGACAAATCCCTTTTTCTCCATAATGCGGACGATCGTGGAAACGGTGTTATAGGCCGGCTTCGGTTCGGGAAGCCGTTCGATAATGTCTTTGACAAAGCCCTTTTCCAGCTTCCAAAGGACCTGCATGATTTGCTCTTCGGCTTTGGTCAGTTCCTTCATGGTGTTCATAATATAAAACTAATTCCTTAGTTTGTCAACTAATCTTGTAGTTATTTAACTATTTTTATAGTTTTTTTCATCCCGGCACCTAATACGCGCCGTACAATGAGACTGTTTACTCACACTTCTCTCCATCTCATCTATTCTTCTCTTCCTAATGCTCCCGGGTATTTATTCATAGCGCAGGGACTTCACTGGATCAGCCAGCGCCGCCCTGACGGCCTGAAAGGACACGGTGATCACTCCGATAACAAAGACCAGCAGGAAAGTCGATAAAAAAGTGAGAAGGCTCGGATTTATTCTGTAAGGAAAACTCTGCAGCCAGCGATTCATAAGGATATAGATAAGCGGCCAGCTTATGGCAGCGGCAACAATAATATGGGTCATCACCTCCCGGCTCAGGAGGAAGACGAGCCCGGGAAGAGAACAACCCAGGACTTTCCTGATGCCGATTTCCCGGGTTCTCTGTTCGGCCGTGTATGCGGACATCCCGAAAAGACCGAGGCAGGCAATGAGCATGGCCAGAAAGGAAAATGAAGTGAAGAGGTTGCGCGCGCTCTCGATTCCGGCCAATTGCCTGCCGAACGATTCATCCAGAAAATAGCTGTCCAGAGCGATCCCGGGAAAGACGGCCCTCCAGGTGCGCTCGATAAAGGCGAGTGTCTCAGGGACGTTTTGGGATTTCATTTTGACGAGAAGATACAGGAGAGGCATAAAGCGGTGCTCCGGCTCCCAGGCGATAAACAGAGGCCTTATCCTCTGCGAAAGCGGCTCGAGATGGAAATCTTCCACCATACCGATCACTTTCTTGGTGGACATACCCAGTCCCCTGGAGTCGGATCCTCTGATTATTTTTCCAATGGGATCTTCCCAGCCGAACTGTCCGGCCGCCGCCTCGTTGATGATGACCGATTGGGCTTTATCGCCCGGAAATTCCTCCGAAAAATTTCGCCCCTCGATGACCTCGATTCCCAAAGTCGGGAGAAAATCCTGATCCACATTGATATCGGTCATCAACTGAAACTCGTTCTGGGCATATCCCTCGGGAAACTTGGAGTTGAGAGGCTGGTAACGTCCAGGCAGAGCAGATGAGGAGGACAGGCTTACGATCTGCGGATTTTCAAGCAGGGCATCCTTGATGACGTCGATGGATTTTCTGACTTCATCTGATACAAGCGGGAGAACCACAATATTGTCTTTGTTGAATCCCAGGCTCTTGTTTTCTAAATAGTTCAGCTGATTCCGAATCAGTCCAGTCCCGATGATCAAAGCGATCGAGATGGCAAACTGGACGACCACGAGCATTCTCCGCAGACGCCGGCCGGCGGTTCCTCCTGCCGTTTGTCCCCTCACAACCCAGACGGGTTGAAAGGAGGAAAGGAAGAGGGCGGGGTAGCTTCCGGCCACCAGGCCTGTCGCTAAAATGAGAGCCATAAGCACCGGAAGAAAACCGATCATTTCCCGGAGGCCGAGGGGAATATCATAGCCGAGGAGAGATTGAAGCAGGGGCCTGCCGGCCTCAACCAAAACCAGAGCAAAAAGGAAGGCAAAAAAACTGTAAAGAATCGATTCGCCAAGAAATTGGAAGATCAGTTTTGTCCTGTGGGCCCCAAGGACTTTTCTCAATCCCACCTCCCTGGCCCTTTCGGCCGAACGGGCAGTGGACAGGTTCATAAAATTGAAACAGGCGATGAGCAAGACAAAAAGGGCGATAATCGAAAACACATACACATAGAGGACGGCATTGTCGCCGGGCCGGCGGAGATGGATGTCTCTCAAAGGCTGGAGAAAAAATTCTTCGTGGCTGCCTCTGATTTTCATCAGCCGTCCCGCGTGTTTTTCAAGCAAAGCAGGGAGTTTTGCTTCGAGCCTCCTGTAGTCAAACCCCTTCTCCAGAAGCAGGTAGGTCTCGAAATTGAAATCCAGCCAGTTTCTCAGTATGGGAGAAATCCCCCGGCCTTGAGAATAGAGAGTTTCGAAAGAGCAGAGGGCGTCAAAAGTCAGAGTTGAGTTCTCCGGAACGTTCTGAATAACACCGGTCACAGTGAAACTGTCTTGGTTGTTGAAGATAAGGATTTTCCCCATCGGCTCTTCGGATCCAAAATATTTCTCGGCAACATCCTGGCTGATCACAACGGTGGAGGGAGATTTCAATGCGCTGCTGGGATCTCCTTTGATCAACCTCCAGGAAAAAACATCAAAAACGGAATTTTCTGCATACAGGAAATCACCCTCATAAAAAATCTTATCGCCGTATCTTACGGACGAATCGGGCACAGTGCCGAAACGCACGGTATTTATCACTTCCGGATAATCGGTGCGCAGTGCGAGGGCGGCTACGGCATTGGAGTCCCCCCATTCATACTGTGTTTCTCCCTGGTAGCCGCGGACACCTAGGCGGAAAATCCGTTCGGCATTCACGTGATACCGGTCATAACTGAGTTCGGCGTTGATATAAAGACCGAGCATGATACAGCAGGCGATGCCCACGGCAAAACCGGTAATGTTGATGAATGAATACCCTTTATGCTTTTCTAAGTTGCGGAGGGCGACCAAAATGTAGTTTTTAAGCACAGTTATTCCTTTTTGTTTAAAGCGCTACAGAGATTAAAGCAATAATCATGCCATTCCAATTGGAGGCAAAAACAGGGGGAAAAGACAAAAAATGGTCCGGATACCGTCCGGAATCAGACATCTCGTGTCCGGAATCGGACAAAGGGGGGCTCAAAGTCATAAATGCATTTGGGTCATTCCAGGATGTCATCTTCTGGATGTTGCATGAAATTGTGTGCAGTTGCAGTGAGATCGGCAGGTAGGCTGGGACACCGCCTGGAAGGTCAATCGGGATTCTTTCCGGGATGCCATTCGACCCCCGGCTTGAAAGCATAGAGTTTTTTGCATATCTCATAAAACAGAGCAAAATGATTTAGCCTGGATTATTCACGATTCAAGGTTGCCTTAGCGGGAAGGAAAAATGAAAAAAAACGAAAATAAAAAACTGACATTTTGGGG
>CBFDBS010000201.1:0-5178 GCA_965603105.1 uncultured bacterium | reverse complement strand
TCCGAGAGTTGCTTGCAAAGACAAGAGTTGCTAAGATGGGATAGCGATGGATATGAAGAACTTCCTCAGCGCGGCCAAGGAAACGGCGGAGCAAGCGGGAGCGCTGCTCAAAGAGCACAGTGCATCGACTCCGAAAATTCGTTTCAAGGGGGCTGTCGATCTGGTGACCGATATCGACAACCGGGCACAAGAGCTTATCCTCGAAAGACTTGGAGCGCGCTTCCCGGACCATGATTTCCTGGCCGAGGAAGATCAAAGCAGGAAGAGAGGATCAGAGTATCTCTGGATCATCGATCCCATCGACGGAACGACCAATTTTGCCCACAATTATCCTGTCTTCTGCGTGTCCATCGCTCTTGTCCACCGAGGACAGATTATCCTCGGTGTCGTCTTTGACCCCATGCGGGAGGAATTGTTCTCCGCTGAAAGAGGCTGCGGATCCCTCCTGAACGGAAGGGAAATAGAAGTGTCTGCGATAACGGAATTGGATAAAAGTCTTCTGGCCACGGGGTTTCCCTATGATCTGCGGGAAAGCCGTGTCAATAATATCGGCCATTTTGTCAGTTTTGTCACCCGGGCCCAAGGAATCCGGCGGGGCGGCTCCGCGGCTCTCGATCTCTGCTACGTGGCCTGCGGCCGCTTTGACGGTTTCTGGGAATTGAAGCTCCAGCCGTGGGATGTGGCCGCAGGAGGATTGATCGTTCTCGAGGCAGGAGGCCGCATTTCTGACTTTGGAGGTGGGGAGTTCAGTCCTTTCGGAAAAGAAACACTGGCGACAAACGGACACATCCACGTGCAGATGATCGAGGTTCTAAAGAGAGAGAACGATCGGGAGAGGGAGACAGACACCGGCGATAGGATCTGAAAGAAAATGGCTATTTTTCCTGGGATTCGGAAGCATGAATAAAGAAAGAATCAAAAAAAGAGCTGAAAAAATCCTGTTTCCCGTCTTGATCGTAACGGCTTTCCTGGCCGGGATGTTCCAATGGGGATGGAGCCATAACCGGCAGGAGACACAGGAAAAAAGAGAGATACACGGCATTCTTCAGGAAACGGCGCCTCTTTTGGCACCGGGAACGGCTGTCAGAATGGCTGTCCTCAGCCAACAGAATTGGACAGACACAGGTTACAGAGTATTGGAGGGCCAGGAGATCCAGTTCCAATCCTCCGGAGTCATTTCACTCCAAGCGGGAAATCCCATTGCCTTTCCTTGCGGTCCGGAGGGACTGAACATGCTCACTCTCCAGAAACCCATGCGGGAAGAGAACATCGGCTCTCTCATCGGGAAGGTGGTCCAGGTTATGGGCATCGAGGTCGATGAGAGAACCGGCGAGGAGACGCCGATTGAAAAAGAAATGCTTTTTTTCATCGGATCCAGAAACCAAGTAAGGGTGCCCCTCGGCGGCCGTCTTTTTCTGGGTGTCAATGAATTGGTTGTGGGAGACAATCAAGGCGAGTTCAGCGTCCTTCTTTTCTTGATGGACACATTCACAAACCGAAACGATCGTTTCTGAGGGGCATCTCCAACGGCTCAATGATGAGGTCGGTTATTGTGCCGGGGTGTTTTTGCCGGTTTTTTTGGATTTCTTCGAGATGTATTTTTCCAAGAATTGAATGGTGTAGTTTCCGTTGATGAAATTCGTATTGGAGAGTATGCCGAGATGAAGAGGAATGTTTGTCTTTATGCCGACCAGTGTGGTTGTTTCCAATGCCACCTGCATCTTTTTGATCGTTTCCGATCGTCTGGGAGCATGAGCGATGATTTTAGCCACCATTGAGTCATAATCAGGGGAAACATCCCATCCACGGTAGGCGGCCGAGTCCACACGTATTCCCTGCCCGCCCGGGAAGACGAGGAAATCTATTCTGCCGGCCGAAGGAATGAATGTCTCAGGGTCCTCGGCGTTGAGCCGGCATTCCATGCTGTGTCCTCTCGGTTTCATGTCAAGAAGGAGTTTCAATTTTTCTCCTGCTGCCAGCCTGATCTGTTCCTTGATCAAGTCAATACCGTAGACCATCTCCGTCACTGGATGTTCGACCTGAACTCGAGCGTTGGCCTCCATGAAATAGAACCTCTTTTTTTCGTCCATAAGGAATTCGAATGTGCCCAGACTCCTGTATCCAATGGCCTTGGCGGCATCATGTACGGCCTTAGTCATTTTTTTCCGTGTTTTCTCATCGATAAAGGGGGATGGGCTTTCCTCGATGAGCTTTTGGTGTTTCCTTTGGATCGAACACTCTCTTTCGGCAAAGGTGACAACGTTGTTACTGCTGTCTGCGATGATCTGGATTTCTATATGATGGGCGTCATGAATATATTTCTCAAGATAGAGGGATGAGTCGCCGAAGGCTGCCTTGGCTTCACTCTGGGCGACGGCAAACTGTTCCTCCAGATCGGATGCCGTTCGGCTGATCCTCATGCCTTTACCGCCCCCTCCCGATGCGGCTTTGAGAATAATGGGATATCCAATTTTTTTGGCGATTCTTTTGGCCATGGAAAAATCTTCGATGATGGTGTCGCTTCCGGGGATGATGGGAAGCCTGGCCTTTTTCATTTCCTGGCGGGCCTGGTTTTTGTCCCCCAGAAGCCTGATGATCGAAGCGGGTGGACCAATGAATGTGATTCCCGAAGATTCACAGATCTCGGGAAAACGGGGATTTTCCGCCAGGAATCCATAGCCGGGATGGATGGCGTCGGCTTTGGTGATTTCCGCAGCGCTCATGATGTGAGGAATGCTGAGATAACTTTCAGAAGCCTTTGCCGGTCCTATGCAAACCTTTTCGTCTGCGAACATGGTGTGGAGGGCTTTTCTGTCCGGTTCTGAATAGACGGCGACCGTCCGGATCCCCAGTTCTTTGGCTGATCGGATAATCCGAAGGGCGATTTCTCCGCGGTTGGCAATAAGTATTTTTGAAAACATGGAGGGTTCAGATTGATTTCACGGCAAAAAGGCGCTGGCCGTATTCGATGGGCTTTCCGTTTTCGATGAATATTTCTTCGACAACACCATCGGTATCCGACTCGATCTCATTCATCAGCTTCATGGCTTCGATGATGCACAGGGTTTGGTTTTTTTTGACCGTTTCCCCGACTTTGACAAATGGAGGGGATGCAGGATTGGAAGAGCGATAAAAAGTGCCGACCATAGGGGACAGGACATAATGCAGGTCTTCCTGTTGGGCTTGCTGTTCGGCTGTCTGGTTTGTTGTCGGGTTGGAGGTTCCGTCTTCCGGAGGGGGGGCAGGAATCCAAGGGAGTGAATCTAGGGTCAGAGGGGTCTTCTGGTTTTTACTGAAACTGATTTTGAATCCTTCGACTTCCAGCTCGAAGTGAGAGAGTTCTTTTTCCTCCATGAGTTCGAGAAGCTTCTTGATCTCTTTGTAGTCGATAGGATTTTTCATTGTATCGTCAACAAGATTTTCTTGATGTCCTTATCTCTGTATGTCTATAAAATTAGTAATACAGTAAACGCTCATTATCAAAATGTCAAGTCAACCCAGCACCCCCATTCTTGTAGATTAGACCTTTTGAATGGGTGGACAGATAAAAGTCATCCCTGCGGATGAAAATGAAAAGCGGCCACGGGAATATCCGATAGAAATTCGGCATGGGCTTGGACTATAATAAAGAATCGTAAGCGGAGGAAGGCCCGCATGGTTTTTCCTCTCCATTGAAAAGGAATAGAAACGATGTTTGATCAACTGTCCGACCGGCTGCAAAAAGTGATGAAGTTCTTGAGGGGCGAGGGGAAAATCACTGAGAAAAATATGGCTGAGGCCCTGCGCATGTTGCGGCTGGCCCTTTTAGAAGCGGATGTCAATTACCGTGTCGTCAAAGATTTTGAAGCCAGAATCAAAGAAAAGGCGTTGGATGAAAGTGTTTTACAGAGCCTCACACCGGCCCAGCAGGTGATCAAAATCGTTCGCGATGACTTGACTGAGATCCTGGGGAAAGAATCAAAAAAGCTCGACTTCTCGAGCCAATCACCGACTGTTTTTATGCTTGTCGGACTCCAGGGATGTG
Source organism: uncultured bacterium (assembly GCA_965603105.1). Taxonomy (GTDB): domain Bacteria; phylum Acidobacteriota; class Aminicenantia; order Aminicenantales; family Aminicenantaceae; genus CBFDBS01. Next base: position 1,154 of record CBFDBS010000201.1, on the reverse strand, counting down.
GGAAGACAACCACATGCGGCAAGCTCTCCAATTGGGTGCGTGAAAACAAAAAAAAGCCCATTCTCGTCTCCTTTGACTTGAAAAGGCCTGCGGCCCAGGAACAGTTGAAGATGATAGCGGAACAGCTCAAACTTCCCTTCTATGAACTGTCCAGGGAGCAGTTGGCCTCCCCTCAAAAGGCACTCAAGGAAGTGGTCCGCTTCACCAAAAATCAAGGCTATGATCTTTTGATTGTTGATACGGCGGGAAGACTTCATATCGATGAAGAGCTGATGGAGGAACTCCGGCTAGTCAAGGAAACGCTTGCGCCCACGGAGGTCATCTATGTGGGTGACTCAATGACCGGACAAGATGCGGTCAGGAGCGCGCAGCTGTTTGATGAAAAGATCGGTTTTTCATCCATCATCCTGACCAAGCTCGACGGGGATGCACGGGGAGGGGCGGCTCTGTCTATCGTTTCGGTGACCGGTAAACCCATCAAGTTCATCGGAATTGGAGAAAAATTCGACAAGCTGGAGGTGTTCCATCCCGACCGCATGGCGTCGCGAATTTTAGGGATGGGCGATATCCTTGGGTTGATCGAAAAAGCCGACAAAGAAACGGACCTGAAAGAGTCCCAAGAGCTGACAAGGAAAATGCTGAAGGAAGATTTCACTCTCGAAGATTTCAAAAAGCAGCTCGTGCAGCTGAAAAAAATGGGTTCAATGTCTCAATTCATAGGCATGCTGCCCCAGAGCGGTCCGCTCAAAAACATTTCAAAAATGGACATAGATGATAATAAGATGATCCAATTCGAGGCTATTATCAACTCGATGACCATGAAAGAACGATTGAATCCCAAGTTGATCAACGGCAGCCGAAGGTCGAGAATTTCCCGGGGAAGCGGGCGGCCTGTCTCTGAAGTGAATCAGCTCCTCAAGCAGTTTTTCGAGATGAAAAAAGTGATGAAAAAATCTAACTTTCAAAAGCTCCTTTCCTCTTTTCCGGGAAAATAATTAGAGAATAATAAAATGCCTCCATCGTGTTGGGCATTTCCAAAACTGGGATTCATTTTAGCTACTCAAAGAATGGCGTATACAATCCAACAGGGAGCGATAACATCTGCCAATGCTCTTTCTTTATCCCAGTTTTGGTGATGCTTCCATGCTGTTGAA
>CBFDBS010000200.1:0-5187 GCA_965603105.1 uncultured bacterium | reverse complement strand
AAGAAAGGAGGAGTCATAGGCCTTGTGCGTTTGATAGGCAAATATGGCTACCCATACGGCAACGATCAAGTTGACCAGAATGCCTAACAAGCCTACGTGTTCCATTGCCTATAATTACGATGTCTCCTCTCAGATAGTTCACCATATGCAAATCTTTCGCCAAATTCAAGTCTTCCCCTTGAAATAAAGGGCCATCGGGTCGAGGGCATGAAGAGAGCCTTCCAAAATGGCCGAAAAGGCTGGCTCCGTGCTCCTACGCCCTTCGAATCGGATAGGGATTTGTGGGAAGCTCTTCGATCATGACTAGGAAACCTTTCCTATTTTTATAAATTGAGAAAGCCTACTCATTGTTTTGAGGATGAGATCACCTCATATTGTCTGCATGAAACGCAATTCAATCAAAAAAGGAGATCCCAATGGAACTGAGGATTCAAAGCTTATCCAAAACCTATCCTAACGGAGTTCAGGCTTTAAGAGCGGTCGACCTCAATATCTCATCGGGAATGTTCGGCCTTCTTGGGCCCAACGGGGCTGGAAAATCGACTCTGATGCGAATCCTGGCCACTCTGCAGAAAGCTGATGAAGGAACCGTCGAATTCAATGGAATCGATGTCTTGAAAGAGGAACACAGAGTCAGGCAGATGTTGGGCTATCTTCCTCAGGAATTCGGTCTCTACCCGGATGTCACTGCCGAACAGATGATGAGCCACATCGCACTCTTAAAAGGAATCATGGGGAAAAAAGAGCGCAAGGAAACCGTTTTGCGTCTTTTCAACCAGACGAATCTGTACAGCGTACGAAAAAGAAAATTGGGAGGTTTTTCTGGCGGCATGAAGCAGAGGTTTGGGATCGCTCAGGCTTTGGTGGGAAATCCGAAACTGCTGATAGTCGACGAACCGACAGCCGGATTGGATCCCGAGGAAAGAAACAGGTTCCACAATATCCTGAGTGAAATCAGTGAAAACAGGATTGTCATCCTCTCCACCCATATCGTCGATGATATCCAGGTGTTGTGCAACCAGATGGCCATCATCCATGATGGACAAATCCGGCTGACTGATAAACCTGAAAAGACCATTAAAGAGCTGGAAGGCAAGATTTGGCGGAAGATCATCAGCAAACAAGAAACCGCCGAGTATGACAACCGCTTCAACATCATTCGCTCCCATCTCTTCGGCGGCAATATCCAAATCCATGTCTTCAGCGAGAATCGGCCAGCGCCGGATTTCGAGACAATCCAGCCCGATTTGGAGGACGTCTATTTTTTTTCCATCAAGAATGGAAAGACGTCCAAATCAAATTCATCTGAGCGGAGAGAACGATGAGGATGCTCGATATATTTTTGTTCGAACTCAAGTCGAGATTTAAAAAGGTCTCTACATATTTCTATTTTTTCCTCTTCATGATTATAGGCTATATGGCCATCTTCACTGCTCTTCTAGGTGGGGGGCCTCTGAAAAACTTCTTGAATGCCGGGGTGGGAAGCGTTCAAGCCAACGCTCCCTATGTTCTCTACTATTTGATCACCATGATGTCCAACGTCGGAATCTTGATCACAGCCGCCTATTTCGGCAACACTGCCTGCAAAGATTTCAGAACAAACACTTACGAACTTTACTTTTCCTATCCTATCAAAAAAATCGAATATCTGGCAGGACGGTTTGCAGCGGCATTTTTCAGCGTGCTTTTCATCTTCTCAGGAGTCGGAATTGGCGCGGCAATAGCCAATTTTTTCCCCTTCGTCAGTGCCGAAAAATTAGGACAGTTCAACATATCGGCAATCATCCAGCCCTATCTCATAGGAGTGATTCCCAATCTGCTGTTCATGGGAGCGCTCTTTTTTTCAATCGCCTTGATGTCCAGGAAGGTCTTTCCCGCTTACCTGGGGAGCATCGCTCTTTTTATGGGCTACATCATCGGGCTCAGTCTGCTGCAGAGTCGGAGTCCATTCCTGGCTTCTCTCTTCGATCCCTTCGGCCAAATCGCCATCCGGGATGTCTATGGCTTTTGGACCATCGCTCAGAAAAATTCACTACTGATTCCTCTGAACGGCAATCTGTTGATAAACAGAGCCGTTTGGGTGGCTCTTGGCGTTATCCTGCTGATCTATGCTTATAAGAAATTCCAATTCTCTTATCAAATCGAAACCAAAAGACAAAGAGTACAAAAATCCGAAATAAAGAGGGGGACAAAGGAAGAAGATAAAATTCCAAGTTTTCTCTCTGGCCTGGACATCCAACCGGTATTTGACTTTCGAAGTCACATCAAACAAATGTTTTTTACAGCCATTCATGATTTCAAATCCCTGGCTAAAAACATCTCTTTTTTGGTTATTCTCTCGCTTGGAGTCCTTTTCATGCTTATCGTAGGCTTCCGGAATGTGGGGCTGATCAGGGGCACCCAGACTTATCCGGCCACCCACCAGGTCCTTGAATCCCTGGGGAATCTCTTCATGTTTTTTCTCTTCATTCTCATCGCCTTCTGTGCGGGCGAACTAGTCTGGAGGGAGCGGAACAAAAAATTCAATGAAATCTACGATACTTTGCCCACTCCCGTCTGGGTGCCCGTTCTGGGAAAACTCGGGGCACTCTTTCTGGTCCAGATTCTGTTGATGCTGATTCTTCTGTTCGGAGGGATCTTGATCCAGGTCCTTCACGGCTATTTCCGGTTCGATTTCGCTGTCTATTTCCAGGATCTCTTTGGTATGCGGCTGATCACTTTTCTGCTCATGGCTGTGATGGCTCTTTTGCTTCAGATCGCAGTCAACAGCAAGCTCCTCGGATATGTCCTCTTCGTGCTCTTTCTCATCCTCCAGGATACCATTCATATGATTGGTCTTGAGCACCACCTTTTCGGATATGCCGACCTCCTGACTCACACTTACTCCGAAATGAGCGGCTATGGACCCTACGCCGGCCGTTTATTCGCCTTCAATCTCTACTACAGTGGTATAGCCTTTTTGCTTATTCTGTTGTCCTCTGTACTATGGGTCAGGGGAATGGATACGAAGCTAAAAGACCGATTCAAAGAGATGAAAGAACGGGCGACAAAAAAATTCAAAATCGCCGGAGGAGCGGGGATTGCGGCAGTCCTTTTGATCGCGGCTTTTATTGTCTACAACACCAACATCCTCAACCGGTACGATTCGACCAGGCGCGTGACTCAATTCCGTGCTCGGTATGAAAAAAAATTCAAGATTTACGCCGATATGCCGCTGCCTAAAATCACCGACATGAAAATGGAAGTCGATATCTATCCCCAGCAGAAAAAAGTCAAGTCAAGAGGTCAGATGATCCTGCAAAACAGAACCGAGTTTGACATCGAGGAAGTCTTCGTTCAATTCTCAAGGGACGTTAAAGTCAACAGGATGGAATTCCAATCCCCGATTCACTTGAAAGAAGCCCATCCGGGAGACGGCGTCTACATCTATCGATTCGAAAAACCAATGGCACCAGGTGAAAAGACCATTCTTTTTTACGATCAAGAAATCTCAGTCAGAGGATTCCAAAACCACGCCGGTGGAGATGTCCTCCCTTGGATCAGAACGCGCCTTCTGAAAAACGGAACGTTTCTCTACCCTTTCGATACGGCCCCCATTCTCTGCTATGATCTCTATTCTTATTATGAGCTCAGCGACAATGACAAGAGAAGAAGGCATGGACTGAGCCCGAAAGAGAGAATTGCTTCCCGGAACAGTGAGAAGGCCAGAATGAAAAATCCCCTGGGAACGGACGCCGACTGGATCAATTTCGAAGCCATCGTCAGCACCAGCCAAGACCAGATCGCCCTCTCTTCGGGAGAACTGATCAGAGAGTGGAAAGAAGGAGACAGGAGGTATTTCCAATACAAAGCCGAAAACACGATCCTCAAGTATTTCCCCTTTCTCTCGGCGCGATACAGTCTGAAAAAAGACCGCTGGCAGGATGTCGCTATCGAAATCTACCACCATCCCGAGCACGACACCAACATCGATATGATGATCAAATCCATCAAAATGTCTCTGGACTATTACACGGCCAATTTCAGCCCCTATCAGTTCAAAGAAATCAAAATCGTCGAATTCCCCAAGTACCGCATCATGGCCGAAGGATTTCCGAGCATCATCCCCATGTCCGAAGGATACGGATTTATCGCCAAATTCGACGGCTCGAAGGTAGCCTATGTCTTCAGGGCCACCGCCCATGAAGTGGCCCACCAGTGGTGGGCTCATCAGGTCATCGGAGCCGACGTCGAAGGAGTCTTTTTTCTGATAGAAAGTTTGGCCCAGTATTCGGCCCTCATGGTCACCAAACAAGAATATGAACAGTCCATCATCAACGACTATATGCAAGACAGAATCGAAGCCTATCTGAGAGGCCGGGCCAGAGAAACGCGGGCGGAAACTCCGATGGCCTTAAGCAACAGGGATGTGGCCTATGTGAACTACGATAAGGGAATCGTGGTCATGAATGCCCTGCAGGACTATATCGGGGAGGAAAATTTAAACGCCGTGATCAAAAGCTACATCCAAGAGACGGCCTTTCAGAGCCCTCCCTTCACGACCTCTACAGAATTCATCTCTGCAATAAGAGCAGCTACGCCCGATCATCTCCAGTACATCATCACCGATTGGCTGGAGACGATCACCGTAAATGACAACCGCGGTCTTCAAGCCACTAGAGAAAAGCGGTCCGACGGACGGTATCTGGTTAAATTCCAATTCGATGTCCAAAAATTCAAGGCTGACGAACAGGGTAAAGAACAGGCCGTTCCATTGAATGACTACATCCCCTTCGGAATCTTTGATGCCGAAGGAAAGCCGCTCTATCTTGAAAAACATCTCGTCAATTCTGAAACAACGGAACTTCAGTTTATAGTTTCGGGTTTCCCAGAGACGGTAGGGATCGACCCATGTTTCCTTCTCATAGATAAAAATACAGACGACAATATAATTGAGATCAGAGAGCAATCATTTCCTGGACGATGAGAGGCACTCTAGTTCGCAACTTCATTTTGCAGAGCCGGCAGAAAATAACCCAGTTCTCTTCCATTTTGTGTGGGCAAAAAAACATCGGGAATGGTTGAAGCGACCATTGAAGATTCAGCCTGGCCCCCGGGGTCAATTTTTGGGATGGGGAGAGGGAGGCTCTTCCGGGCCTCCCTCTCGGGGATGGAGTTTAGGATTTATCAGAATTCGAGTTTGGCTCC
>CBFDBS010000199.1:0-5256 GCA_965603105.1 uncultured bacterium | reverse complement strand
CAGGAGGACAATCCCGGAGACCAGGGCCCAGCGCACGATCAAGAAAACACTCCAAGTGGCTCCCAGTTTGGCGGCATCGCGCTCATTCCGGGCCGCAAGAAAACGCTGGAAATCATACATCTGAGCAGGTCCCCCTACATTCATCAACAGTCCTTTTATGACCCAGACGATGACCAGCGCACCAAAAAACTCAAACTGTGAATTGGCTGTTCCGGCTAGCTCCGGAATTTTCCAGGGAACTTTAAGAGATGTGAATCCTTCGGGAACCTGGGCCAAAACGCCAGGTTTGAGCTTGGACCAGGAAATAAAAGCGATCACCAGGCTTCCGGCCGTCAGGACAACCGTCTGGATGACATCGGTAACGACCACGCTGAACAGACCTCCTAAAAGAACGTAAAGGGTGGTGATGCCGATGATCAAAACGGCCAAAACCTCTGATTCGTGCTCAAGCAAGATTTTTTGCACGAAGGGGAGATGGATCTTTTCCGCCAGAGAATCGAGTGGGATATAGACGGATGCGAATTTTCCAATTCCTTGAAAAGCATAGCCGATGAAGCTGGCCAGCGTGAGAACGGCCATCAAAGCATAAGCCGTCCTGGCGATCCGCCCGGGAGTGTCATCTCCGAAGCGGGTTTTCATCCATTCGGCCGCAGTCAACACATTCGACCGGCGGACCCATTTGCCCATGTACGACAAAAAAAAGGCCCCCATCAAGATTCCCCACATCCAGTGATGCCACATAGATTTCATTCCCAGCACAAAAAGAATGGAAACGATCCACATCGTACCGGTGATGTCGAAGGTGGACACCGAACCCGACATGGACAAGGCCAGCCAATGGAGCTTCTTTCCCCCCAGGAAATAGGCTTCGAGGCTTTGTGCGGCCCGTTTCCGGTACCTAAAACCGAGGCCCACGACGCAGAGGAAATAGAGAAGGATTATGGAGCTATCAATCAAGTTCATGAGGCATGCTCAGCTCTTTTTTCAATCCGATTTTCTGACAGCTTTAAACATAGCCACAATATTTTCAGGAGGCACATCAGCCATGATGTTGTGAACCTGCTGAAAGACGAATCCGCCGTCCCGATGCCACACTTTGACCTGTTCTTTCACATGACTTTCGATCTCGGCGGTCTTGGCCGAAGGAAGCATGTACCGCGTATCGCATCCCCCTCCCCAAAAAGTGATCTCTTGTCCATAGGATTTTTTTAGCTTTTGAGGATTCATGCCGGGACACGAAATCTGTACAGGATTGATGGCATCCAATCCGGCCTCGATCAAATCGGGCAAAATTTCCGATACATCTCCGCAACAGTGCAGCATAACCTTGACTTGGGACAGTTCTTTCGCCCGCATCCAGAGTCTTCTATGAAAAGGCTTGAAAAAAGCCCGGTACATTTCGGGCGAGATCAAAAGCCGCTGCTGTCCTCCCAGATCGTCGCCAAAGACAATCACATCGATGTTGTCCCCCACCGCACCCAGCCATTTCTCCAGGTTTCTAAGGTGCAGCGAACAGAGCGCTTCCGACAGCCTCAGCACATCTCCAGGATAAAGCTTGAGATAGGTGAAATAATTGTCCATGCGATACAGCCACTGGGGAAGTTCAAACATATTGCCGCCGAAAAGACCTAGGATGGCCCGGTCGGTAGACTCCCTGAGTGTCCGAGCTCCTTGTCTCAGCTCAGCCAATCCCTGGACATCAAGATCGAGATGGGCGCCAGGAGAGGGGACTCCGGCCCAGATAGTTTGAGCCACTCGCTCTTCAAGGTCTTTAAAATCGTCACCCTCAATCCCCTTCTCTCGGGAGGGATATGTGGTTTGTTCGAAATAGAGCCATCCTTTCCTCTGGACTCCAAGGTCCTGTCCTTTTCCATCGGTGATAAACCAGTCGTCTGAACGTCTTTCCATGTGGATATAAGAAGGGATTTGGCAGGGGCTGCCGTCCGGTAACACCCAATCCTTCCAGTCCGAATCCTTCAACAAGAAACCGCGCCCAAGTTCGACCGTATCCACACCAAAAAGATCCAGCACATCCTCATCCACAACGGCCAATTGCTGGACCAAGTCATAGATACGAATGGGTTTGATTTCGAGATTCAGGCAGCGGCGAAGCTTGGCGTAGGCCAAGGCAGCGATACCCGAGGAACGGTGAGCGGAAAAATCGATGGGAATCCGGTCGGGCGGCCGGTGTTCAAGCGCCGCTAAAACTCTCTCACGCGAAGTCATCAGACTCAAATCATTTACCGATTTTTTCGACAGACCTGAAGCACAAAGCTGTGAAGTTTTTCAACCAGTGTGCGTTTGGCCATGTCAACGTCCCTGAAACAAAAATGATGGGATGGCGGAGAGGGTGGGATTCGAACCCACGGTACGCCATTGAGACGCACACACGCTTTCCAAGCGTGCTCCTTTAGCCACTCGGACACCTCTCCGCACTGGCCGTCCGACGACGGCCGAAACGGTTGATTAAATTACCAAAAATCGGATAAAGAGTAAAGACTTGTCTTGTCTATTGGTTCTCATCCATTTTTGTCCCTTCCGTGCTCAAACATTCGCGACCGGCCGGCTGTACCCTGAGTTCCCTTGAGGTCAGCTCGAGAAGGTTAAATCTTCAATGGTCGCTTCATCCATTCCGTTTATTTCACCCACACAAAAGGGAAGAAAACCTTTTAAGATTATACAGCTACAGGTGCCTATAGATATTGATGATGTCTTTCAACATGGCCGCCGCCGTTCCTTGAGGATCGGATTTTCCCCCGATAACCGTGACTGAGGACATGGTATCCGTTTCGAAGGTTATCCCTTTTTCAGTGTTATCCACATTGTAAAGCGGATGTGAACCGTCGAGGGGTAAAAGTTTGACTTCCAGGATAAATTCATCCTCCTTTTTCTCCATCCTCCCTAACAGCTTCAGTTTTTCCCCTTTTTCTCTGCTATCTCGAATGAATCCGGGATCGATTTCCGATATTCCTTCGACTTTCACATCCTGGAGAGAAAAAGACAAATCGAACACGGCGTTGGTGAGCAACAGCACTTTAAAGGCCGTATCCCAGCCCTGAACATCCTTGGCCGGATCGGTCTCGGTAATCCCTTTCTTCCGGGCTTCACTCAGGGCGGTTAAAAAATCCGAGCCTTCACCAATTTTTGTTAGGATGTAGTTGGCTGTTCCGTTTAAAATTCCTTCCATTTTTACAATCTCGGATCCGGCTAGTGCATAGAGTGCCACATCGAGAGTCGGCAGGGCTGCAGCCGTAGCTCCGCTGATTTTTAGGGAGCGATCCCCCAAGCGAGCTCTTTCCATCAAGCCCTGAAAATCGACCACTAAGGGTCCCTTGTTGGCTGTGGCCACATGCCAGCCTTTGTCCAGAGCAAGCCGGATATAATCGAGTCCGGCTCCTCCCGTATAGCTTTCCGTCGGCGTGCATTCCACAAGAACTCCCGGAGTATAATTTTCAATCACATCGGCCAGCCACCGATTTTCTTTCCATTCCGGACTTCCTTCATCCCCGCTGATAATATTAAGACGTTCCGGATTGTCTTTGAGTGCCAAGGCCGTAGAAAAAACAAGGGCTTTTTGACTCCTGAAGACCGCCGCCAAACTCAAACTGATGCCGTATTTTGTCCGGCAGACTTCCTCCTTCTTCTGAACAAGATCGAAAAAGGCTCTTCCGACATTTCCGAATCCCATAAGAATGATGCTGACTTCATGCATATCTTTGTTTTCTATTATACCATACATCAACGAGTCGAAGACAAAACTTAAGGCTCCAAGTTTTTATTCAAAGCAAAATAAAAACGCTTGTTCAATCCATTTGACCCTGGTCTTGTCCGTTCATCTTTCATATAATTGGGAATGTTGAATCGTCTGCAGGGAGGCCCCCAAGTGAATTCCCAGACAAAGATTCTTGAACACACCATCGAGAGGTGCCGGGAGAGAGACATAATCATCCCGACCTACGAAGAGATGGCCCATCCGGAAAAAATATCTACCCAAATCAAGGAAGAGCTTAAGAATGTCGGACTGTGGGATTTGAATCCGAGGAATCTCTTCCGTCTCAGCTGGAAAAACGAACCCATAGAATTCGGCGGTGGATTCGGGGATGTCAACTTCATCGAATTTCCCTCCGAATTGACGGGAGTCAAATCCCGCATTTTGATGCTTGTCGGAAAATATTTCCCGACCGGTTCGCACAAAGTCGGGGCGACATTCGGCCCCCTTGTCGAAAAACTCATCCGGGGGGAGTTCGATCCCACCAGTCAGAAGGCTCTATGGCCGTCCACCGGCAACTACTGCCGGGGCGGAGCTTTCAACTCCCATCTGCTCGGCTGCCCGTGTATTGCCGTCCTGCCGGAAGGGATGTCGAAAGAGAGATTCGAATGGCTTGAAAAACTGGGCGCCGAAATTCATGCCACTCCCGGTTCCGAGAGCAACGTCAAAGAGGTCTATGATAAAACATATGAGCTCAAAAAAAATCGCCCCGACGAAATCGTTGTCCTCAATCAGTTCGAAGAATTCGGGAATGCGGTCTGGCATTACGTTTGCACAGGACGGGCAATCGAGGAAGTTTTTGAAAAAGAAAGCCGGGATCGGCAGCGGCTGGCAGCCCTCTTTCTGACCCAGGGCTCGGCCGGAACCCTGGCCAGCGGAGACTATCTCAGAGAAATGTATCCGCAGATCAAAATCGGGGCCGGGGAAGCCCTTCAGTGCCCCACCCTTCTCTACAACGGCTACGGCTCCCACAGGATAGAAGGGATCGGAGACAAACACGTCCCCTGGATCCACAATATGAAAAATATGGACCTGGTTGCAGGGATCGATGACAATCTCTGCCTGCGGCTCCTCAGGCTTTTTAACGAGCCCATCGGCAGAGTCTTTCTCAAATCCAGAGGAGTTGCTGACCAACTTGTGGAGCGATTCGATCTGCTCGGTATTTCATCTATCGCCAATCTCCTCGGGGCTATCAAGACGGCCAAATATTACGAGATGAACGAAAAAGATATCATCTTCACTGTCGCTACGGATTCCATGCAATTGTATCAATCCCGTTTGAAAGAACTTCAACAGCAGAACAGCACTTATACTGAATTGCAGGCGGGAATGGATTTCGAAGCGTGTTTTGGAAGCCTCTCCATAGACCACATGCTCGAATTGAGTCACTGGGACAAAAAAAGAATGCACAACCTCAAATATTTCACCTGGGTGGAACAGCATGAAAAGAATGTCGATGAACTGGACCGCCAGTGGTCTGACGAGAC
>CBFDBS010000198.1:0-5427 GCA_965603105.1 uncultured bacterium | reverse complement strand
CGCTGCCCGACGAAAAATGTCCGACCTGTCCCAACTGCGGCTGGAACCGCTGCTCTGGAAGCTAGTCTTTTTGTGTGTCCACTCTCGATTCCTTCACCAAAGTGAACAACTGCCTATAGGGAACGCCCTATGGAATTTATGGCATCGTTGGACAAACGAGGATCCTGTATAGGATCAATAACATAGTCTCTCTCTTGTCGAAAGCATTTCCAAACTCGTAGTGAAGAGAGAGTATTGAAGGATGTTATCGCTCCCTGTCGGATTGTATACGCCTTCCCTCATCTACCTTGTCAGCGGCTGCCGGTGACTCGCCAGTTTATTGATTCCGCTGAGTTTGATAGGTGTTGAACAATCTCCTCTCCGATAGATCTCAGTAGGCTCAATACATGCTCACCGCCCGACTGGCGTCGGATTCCCTCCAAGATGGATTCGGAAAGGCTCAATCCTCCGATGTCGCTCTAACTCTCCTCCAATGCTCTTCTTCTTCCCTCACTCAGTAGCTATCACAGTTTTGGAGATGCTGACTCTCTTCTCGGGCTTTTAGGCAAAAAGATAAAAATTGACTATAATACCTTCTGTAATAAAAGCTACCGGTGGATGAGAAATTTCCTAATATCTCCCCGAGCATGGAATTGGATTTCTTACTCATGGATCATCAAAACGGAAATTCTCAAAGATCGAGAAGGAAAAATGATTTTTGATCGTCTGCAGATAGAAAAAGACATCCAGAGCACAGTGGATAGAGACAAGGTTTATGCCCTGCTGGGCTACAAAAAAGGGAAGACAGAACTTCCCCAAAGAATGGTTGATCTTCTCGAAGATTCCTTCGAAGAAGCCCGCCAAGTGAAAACTCCCGCCGGTGTTTATATGGCCAGAGAGATCGAAAAAAAAGGGGAAACGATCTCTATTTTGGGATCCGAGGCCGCCCTTGAGGGATTATCGGTCAGGAATCTCCTTAAAAACTCCTTTGCAGTCCTCTTTTTGGCTGTTACAATAGGGCCTGGGCTGGAAAATTTGATCGCCCAGTATGACCAGGAGAAGCAATTCGAAAAGACACTCATTCTTGATGCTATCGGTTCTGAGGAGGCGGAGGCAGCCGCCAACTCCTTGAATAACCATCTCCTGGTTTTAGCCCGGCAGGCCAAACTGACTCTCACCCGCCGCTTCAGCCCCGGTTACGGAGATCTTTCCCTTCAATTCCAGGCCCAATTGTACAAAGAACTGTCTCTTGCCGTGTTAGGGATTTCCATCGATGATAAATTCATCCTCCGGCCGAGAAAGACGGTGACAGCCCTGCTCGGAGTCGAACGATGACTATCGAAAAAATATTGAAGGACCGCATCCTGATCCTCGACGGGGGGATGGGCACAGAAATCCTCAACAGGCTGGGACAGAATGTCGATTTCTTTGAGCTCCTTAATCTCGAGCAGCAGAGCCTTCTTGTCGGAATTCACCAGGACTACGTCCAGGCCGGTGCGGATATCATCACCACCAATACGTTCGGCGCCAACCGGATCAAACTGGCAGAGTACGGATTCGAAAGGAAAGTAAAGGCTATCAACACGGCTGCCGTTGACGCCGCTATTAAAGCCAGAGGAACTCGCCCGGTGAAAATCGCCGGTTCAATGGGCCCGGTCGGAAGGCTCATCCGCCCTCTTGGAGAACTCGACGAAGAGGATGTCTTCTCCGCTTTCGCCGAGCAGGCCCGTATTCTGGAAGAGGCTGGGGCGGATCTTCTTTTCATCGAAACCCAGATCGATACACTGGAGGGAAAAATTGCCCTGCGAGCGGCCAAGGAAAACACCTCTCTCCCCGTATCCGTCTCCATGTCCTTTCCGCTGGAAAAAGGCCGGACGGTAACCGGCTCCGACCCTGAGACAGCGGCTATTATTTTTGCGTCCTCTCAGGCCGATATCTTCGGGATCAACTGTGGAGGCCATCCTGGAGAGTTCGAGAAATTCATTCCCGCTGTCCTCCGCTGCTCCAAAAAGCCCTTGATCATTTATGCCAATGCCGGCCTCCCCGAAAAGAAGGGCAAGAGACTCCTTTATCCTCTGGGGCCGAAAGAATACCTCTCTTTTGCCCTCAAATACTACCGGCTTGGTGCGAATATCATCGGGGGGTGCTGTGGAACGACGCCCGAGCACACCCGTGCCATCGCCGGCAGGCTCAAAGGAAAAAAACCTCGCCCACCCCAGGGGACGGCTGAAGATTTTTTCCAGGCTGCCAGCCGGAATGCCACGCTGACCATCGGCAGATCACTCCCTTTCCGTATTGTCGGAGAAAACATCAATCCCTTTGGACGGTCACAGTTGAGCCGGGAGCTTGAATCCGAAAATCTCAATTTGGTCAGAGCTTCGACCCGGAGACAGGATCGGGCCGGCGCCGACGCCCTCGATGTCAATCTGGGCAAACTGGGAGAGCAGAGCCCCTCATTCTTTGCCCAGGCCGTCCGGGAGCTTCAAAGCATCACCAGACTTCCTCTCTTTCTGGATAACATGAATCCCGTTTCTCTCGAAAAAGCGCTCCAGCTCTACGGAGGTAAAGCGGTCATCAATTCCGTCAACGGCATTCAGAAGAATTTTGAGGTCCTCTTTCCTTTAGCCAGAAAATACGGAGCAGCGGTTATTCTCCTGGCAATGGATGAAAAGGGCATTCCCGAAAAGGCGACCGCCCGCTTCAGAATCATCGAAAAGCTGTTCAAACAGGCCAGAAAATACGGACTCAGCGCAGCGGATATCCTGGCCGATCCGGTGGTGCTCACTCTCTCCGTCTCCCCCGGGGCGGCCCAAGAAACGCTGAAAACCATCGGAAAAATCAAAAGCCTGGGCCTATCGACCATCTGCGGGCTGTCCAACCTCTCGTTCGGACTCCCCCAGAGGGGACTGATCAATGCCTCATTCCTGCCCATGGCCATGGCCGGAGGTTTGGACTCGGCCATCCTGAATCCCCTGGACGGCAATCTGATGGCCGTCGCCAAATCCGGATCCGCCGTCCTCGATAAGAAACAGGGGATGCGTCTATTTCTCGATGCGTTCAGGAAGAAACCGGAAATCGCCGTCACCCCGGAAAGGGAAAAACTCCACGATAAGCCTGAAAAAGTGCTGTTTCAAGCCATCCTGGAAGGGGAAAGGCCGGAAGCGGCCCGCTTGACCAAACAGTTGATCGCCTCCGGTTGGAATGGCTTCGATATTCTGGAAAAAATCCTATCCCCGGCCTTGAGAACGGCGGGAGAACGCTACGAAGAGAGAACATATTTCCTGCCTCAACTGGTGCTGGCCGCCGAGGCCATGGAAGAGGCATCCCATGTGCTCGAAAAGCATCTCGATCTCAAGGCTCGGACAGATAGAAGAATCGGAGTCGTTCTGGCCACCGTATCCGGAGACCTTCACGATATTGGCAAGAACATTGTCTCGTTGGTCATGAAGAACTACGGTTTTCGAGTCTGGGACTTAGGGAAAAACGTCGAAGCGGAAAAAATCGTCGATACGGCCATAACAAAAAGGGCGGATATCATCGGTCTCTCCGCTCTGATGACGACAACCATGGACGAGATGGAAAATGTCCTCAAACTCAAGAAAAAAAAGGCACCCGGTATCAAAGTCATCATCGGTGGAGCCGCCGTCACTCCTTCCTTCGCGCGCCGAATAGGAGCCGATGCCTACGGTAAAAACGCCCTGGACGGGGTCCGAAAAATCGAAGAGCTGGCAGGTCGAAAAAAATGAATTTCAGGAATTTTTTTGGTGAAAAAGATTATATTCTCTTCGACGGGGCTATCGGCACACAGACCTACATCAAGGGCATTTCCAAGGGGCACTGCTATGACGAGCTGAACATCTCCATGCCCGAAGTTGTTCTGGATATCCATCAGGAATACATCCAGGCCGGGGCGAACGTCATCACCACCAATACCTTCGGTGCCAACAGTTTTATCCTGGAGGAATTTTTCAGTCTCGGGCCCAAGGCCAGGGAAATCAACTACTACGGTGCGCGCCTGGCCAGGAGGGCGGCCAAAGATAACGTTTATGTGGCCGGCTCCATGGGGCCCATCTCCCGCCCTCTGGGCCGGGAGAAAAGAATAGCAGAGGAAGAGAAGGTCCGGATTTTCCGCGAACAGGCCGAGGCTCTTTTAGAAGGAGGTGTCGATCTCCTTCTGTTTGAAACATTCGCCGACCTGGACGAGCTCCTTTTGGGCATACAAACGATCAAAGCCCTTCAAAAAGACATGTTCATCATCGCCGAGATGTCTTTCCCGAACAACGGCCTGACCCTTTTCGGAAAAAATCCCTACGAAGTCACCTTGAAACTGGACTCAACCGAAGCAGATGTTCTCGGATCCAACTGTGGAACAGGTCCCCAGAGCGTTTTTCAGGCCGTAAGAAAGATGGGTTCGGTCACGGCCAAAGAACTTTCGGCCATGCCGAATGCAGGACTGGCCCAATTCGTACAGGGACGGTTCTACTACCCCTCAAATCCCGACTATTTCGGCAAATACGGAAAGAAATTCCTGGAGGCCGGCGTCAAGATCCTGGGCGGATGCTGCGGTACGACACCCGAACACATCCGGGCCCTCAGCCAGGCACTGGAGGGCATGAAACCGCGTCAGAGAAAGAAAATCTCCATCGAAGTTTCGGAACAGAAGGACGTCCGAAAAGAAGAAAAAATCACCTCCAACCTTCAACAGATGCTGCTGAAAAAAGGAGTGATCGCCCTCGAAGTCGATCCTCCCAAGGATCCTGATTTTGAGAAATTTCTAAAAAAACTGGAGCCCTATACTAAAGACATCGATGTTCTCAACGTCTCCGACAGTCCGATGGCCAGACCGAGGATGTCCCCCATCTCCACGGGAAAACTTCTCCAGGAGAAATTGGGCAAGGAAATCATCGTCCACTACACCTGCCGGGATCGGAATATCCTGGGGATACAATCCGATCTCCTGGGTGCTTCTGCGCTGGGTCTCGAAAACTTCCTGGCCTTGGGCGGCGATCCGCCCTCAATCGGCGATTACCCTTTTGCCACGGGCGTCTATGATCTCACCTCAGAAGGCATGGTGGAGATGATGGCGGCTCTCAACCAAGGCCTCGATATCCTCGGCAATCCCGTCGGGAAGCAGACTCATTTTTTTATCGGCGTTGGCATGGGGATCGGCTTCGAGCAAGAGCAGGAGATCGAAAAAGCCCGGAAAAAGATCGGGAAAGGCGCGCATTTTATCATCACCCAGCCCATTTTCGATGCCGAAGCCTCCTGCCGGACACTCCAGTCATTTCAGAACCAGGGGATCATCGTCATCCCCAGCGTACTTCCGCTCGTTTCCTTCAAAAACGCCGAGTACCTCCACTATGAAGTTCCAGGAATTGTTTTACCCGATGACATTCTTTACAGAATGGAACAGAAAAAAGGAAAAGAGGCCGAAAAGGAAGGCATTCA
>CBFDBS010000197.1:0-5429 GCA_965603105.1 uncultured bacterium | reverse complement strand
TAATAAAGGAGGTATTCATGAGTTTGAAAGTCGGAATCAATGGGTTCGGTCGAATAGGAAGAAACGTTTTCAGAGCGGCTGTCAATGATCCCGAAATCGAGATTGTCGCCGTCAATGATATCACCGATGCCGCAACTCTGGCCCATCTTCTTAAATATGATTCTGTCCTCGGAATATTTGGCGCCGACATCGAAGCTTCAGAGGATACCATCATAGTCAATCATAATCCCATCAAAGTCTATTCAGAAAGAGATCCCGGTCACCTGCCCTGGAAAGACCTCGGTGTTTCCATTGTCATCGAAGCCACGGGTCTGTTCCGTAAAAGACAAGACGCCCTAAAACATATCGAGCAAGGCGGAGCGGAGAAAGTTATCATCTCAGCTCCGGCCGTAGAGCCGGATGTGACGCTCGTTCTCGGAGTCAACGAAGACGCCTATGACCGCGAAAATCACCATATCATTTCCAATGCTTCATGCACGACTAACTGTCTCGCTCCGGCAGTCAAGGTGCTCCATCAAGAATTCGGGATCCAGAAAGCATCCATGACCACCATCCATGCTTACACCAGCGATCAGAGAATTTTGGACCAACCGCACAAAGACCTCCGCCGGGCGCGGGCCGCCGCCGTTTCCCAGATTCCCACGACGACTGGTGCGGCCAAGGCCGTCGGACTTGTCATACCTGAGCTCAAGGGTAAAATCGATGGTATGGCCATGAGAATCCCTACAGCCAACGTCTCGGTAGTCGACCTCGTAGCCTTGCTGAACAGAGACGCCAGTGCCGAAGATATCAACACGGCTTTCCGCGAAGCAGCCAACGGGAAACTCAAAGGAATCCTGGCTGTCGAGGAAAAACCTCTGGTTTCAGTCGACTTCATGGCCAATCCTCATTCCTCGATCATCGATGCCCAGTTCACGCGCACGATCGACAACAACCTGGCCAAAGTCCTCGCCTGGTATGACAACGAATGGGGATACTCATGCCGATTGGTTGATCTGGTCAAATTCGTCTGACCATCATGCTCGGCCTCCATGATCTCGATCTGAAAGGGAAGACCGTCTTCCTCAGAGTGGATTTCAATGTCCCTCTGGACGACCGGCAAAACATCCGGGACGACACACGAATCAAGGCCGTCTTGCCCACCCTTCATTTTCTGATGGAACGGGAAGCCCGAGTGATTGTCGCATCTCATCTGGGGCGACCCAAGGGAAAATTTTTTCCCGAATTCAGCCTTAAGCCTGTTGCTGACAGGTTGTCGGATCTCATTCAGAATCCGGTTATCTTGGCTCCCGATGTCATCGGGCCGCAAGTCGATACCATAAAATCCGGATTGAAGAACGGACAGGTCCTGCTTCTTGAGAACCTCAGATTCTATGCGGCGGAGACGGACAATGATGCGGATTTCGCCCGCGAATTGGCTGGAAATGTCGATTGTTACGTCAATGATGCCTTTGGAGCCTGTCATAGGGCTCATGCATCGGTCGTAGGCATCCCGGCTTTGGTTAAAAAAGCCGCGGCAGGATTTTTAATCGAAAAAGAACTCAAGTTTTTGAACAGAATCATCCACTCACCCGAAAAACCTTACATAGCCATCCTGGGAGGGGCTAAAGTCTCGGACAAAATCCCTGTTATCAAGAACCTCTTGAACAAGGCCGACAGCCTCTTGATCGGCGGAGCCATGGCTTACACTTTTTTCTCGGCCAAAGGATTCGAGGTCGGTCTGTCGCTGGTTGAGGGGGATAAAAAAGAGCTCGCCCTGGAGATCCTTCAGGAAGCGGAAGAGAAAAACATCCAGTTTCAACTCCCTCTGGATCACGTTATCGCCCGTTCCATGCAAGAAAAAGAGGAAATCCGAATCCTGAATTTTTTTCCCATCCCCCCGGATTTTATGGCCCTGGACATCGGTCCTCAGACTATCGCCGTATACTCCACCATCATCCAAAAAGCCAAAACGATTCTCTGGAACGGTCCCATGGGAGTGTTTGAAATCGAACAGTTTTCCCGGGGAACGACTCAAATCGCCGAGGCTGTGGCCGATTCTCAATCGCTGTCCGTTGTCGGCGGAGGAGATTCGGTGGCTGCCGTCGACAGAGCCGGCGTGAGCGAAAAGATTTCTCATATATCAACGGGCGGCGGAGCATCTCTCGAATATATCGCCAACGAGACCTTGCCGGGAATCGAAGCCTTAGCGGAGAAATAGTATGACAATCACCAATTTGAAACCTTTTATAGCCGGCAACTGGAAAATGAACGGGACAATCACCGAAGCGAGAGAGCTTGTTCAATCCATTCTTATGGCCTTGCCTGAATCTACACCGGGTGCAGAAATTGTCATTATTCCCCCTTTAACTGCCATTAGCACTCTTAAAGACTTGATTGGAAACAGTTCCCTCAAACTGGGTGCCCAGAACGTGTTTTGGGAAGACCGGGGAGCGTACACAGGAGAAGTATCTCCTCTCATGCTCAAAGACGCTGGTTGTGAATATGTCATCATCGGCCATTCCGAAAGGCGCCAGTATTTCGGTGAGACCGACGCGACTGTAAACAAAAAAACAAGGGCTTCACTCTCGCATGGGCTGACTCCCATCATGTGTATCGGTGAAACACTCAAAGAGAGGGAAAAGGAAAAAACGATCGAGACAGTTGAGAGGCAGATCGTAGAGGGACTGACGAATATAGGCCTTGAAGAATTTAAAAAGATCGTCTTGGCCTATGAGCCTATTTGGGCCATAGGGACAGGACTGACGGCCACACCCGATCAGGCGGAAGACGTTCACCGTTTCATCCGCAGTAAGCTGACAGAAATGTATGGAAATGAGGCAAGCTCTTGTGCTATAATCCTCTACGGCGGATCGGTCAAACCAGAAAACACATTTTCTCTTTTGATAGAGAAAGACATAAACGGAGCCCTCGTTGGAGGGGCTTCACTTACGGCCGATTCATTCGCCGGAATCATTGAAGAAGGATTAAGGGCGTATAAAGAAAAATGACTGCATTAATCACAATTGTCCACATCATCGTCTGTGTGATTCTCATCCTCGCCGTCCTGCTCCAGTCGGGAAAAGCCGGTGACTTGGCCGGTGCCTTCGGTGGAGCGGGAAGCCAGTCCGTTTTCGGACCTCGAGGCGCGGCCACTCTCTTATCCAAAGTGACAACCATCAGCGCGGTGCTCTTCATGGTCACATCCATGGGCCTCTGGATTCTTTCCTCCAAGGGCACGCGATCCGTGGTCCGGGGAGAAGAAGCCCCCGTAACGGAACAAACAGAAACTCAGGCGCCGGAAACCAAGAAGACGGGCGAGGAGATAAAACCTCCGGAAGAAGTCAAGCAAGAAGCCCAAACCAAGGAAAAGACCACGCCTCCAAAGGCAGAAAAAAAGAAATAGCCCTCAGTTATAAATAGAGATTTCGTTAGAAAGTTATTCACTTTGATCGGCTTCGAGCCGTTTGCCGAAGTGGTGGAATTTGGTAGACACGCATGGTTGAGGGCCATGTGAGCGAATTTGCTCATGGGGGTTCGAGTCCCCCCTTCGGCATTCCCAATTTCCTTCGATCTGCCTTTCGCTGACGAGTCGGAAGTATTTTGAATTCCCGGCAGATGTTGATCCTCCAATTTTTTCCACACGAATCTTCGATGTTGCTTTTTTTTTGTTCTTCATATAGTTTTATTTCTTATGTTTATCAAGGAGGGATTTATGCATACCAAAATAATCCGTAGTTTCAGTATCCGTTTTTTCTTCTGTCTTCTGGCCGCGGCAGGCGTTTTTCTCACCACGGCCTGTCAACAGGGAGGTGTTACGGATACCGAAGAAGCCGCAGCACGTTTGGACACTTTCAAAAAACATCAGGAAATGCGTGCGGCGTCGCCATTCAAGGACCTGACCTGGACGTACGTCGGTGGGAACAGCATGTCGGGACGCATGTCCGACGTCGATGCTCACCCTTCGTATCCGGAAACGATGTACTGCGCTATTGCCCAAGGCGGCGTCTTCAAGACCACTGACGAAGGCAAGACCTGGACGGCCATCTTCGAGGACTTTCCCACGGCATCCATCGGCGACATCGCCCTTGATCAGTCCAATCCCGATATTCTCTGGGTCGGCACGGGCGAAGCCAACATCTTCCGTTCAGGGATGGCGGGAGCAGGCGTCTGGAAATCTACGGATGGCGGTAACACTTTTAAGCACATGGGACTCACCGACACCCAGCAGATCTCCCGAATCCTTGTCCACCCGACAAATTCCAACATCGTCTATGTCGCAGCGGCCGGCCATGAATACACCTTCAATCCCGAACGCGGTGTTTACAAAACGAAAAACGGCGGAAAGACATGGACCAAGGTTTTCTATATCGATGAGAAGACCGGTGTCATCGACCTGGCTATGGACCCCGAGGATCCGGATATCCTCTATGCCGGAACGGCCGAGCGGCTTCGCTACCGCTGGAATGATCCCAAGGAAAGCCCCCAGAGCGCTCTCTACAAAACAACCGACGGCGGAACAACCTGGCTGCCGCTTACCAACGGCCTCCCCGACTTTTCCAAGGGAGAGTGTGAGCGCATCGGCCTGGATATCTGTTTAACTCAGCCCAACGTTGTCTACACGGTCATTAACATGTCCGGAGCTCATCTCTACCGCAGTAATGACAAGGGTGAAAGCTGGGCCCTGGTCGAAGGAAATGAAGACATAAAAAGGCTTTTCCCTGCCTACGGCTGGGTTTTCGGTCAGGTCAGGGTCGCTCCCTACGATCCCGATATTGTCTATGTCATGGGAGTCCGGTACAGCCGTTCCAAAGACGGCGGGAAGACCTGGGAGAATGTCCCCGGCAACCATGCCGATTACCACGGGATGTGGATCAACCCTGAGGACAAGAATCACACTATTGTGGTCAATGACGGCGGGGTGATGTTCACCCACGATGACTTCGCCACTTTCGAGCACCCGAGCAATCTCCCGATCGGCCATCAGTTCAGCCTGGCTGCGACTCAGACTCCCGAAAAATTCTGGCTGTACAGCAATATTCAGGACTCCGGCGCTTGGCGCGGCGAAGTCGACATGACAGCCGGCCGGGACAATATCACCTGGACGGAGTGGACAAGTACTGTAGGAGATGAATCCGGACGGCATGCCATCGATCCGACCAATCCGGATATCGTCTTTTTTACGACCCGCTACGGCGGCGGTCCCTTTGTCAAGGACTTCAGTCAACCAGAACCCGAACCCGTAGAGGGGCAGAGGCGGAGGAGAAGTCGCGGCCAGACCATCTCGCCTGATTTCGGGGAAGAGACAAAACGGGCCCAGTGGAACGCGCCAATAGTCATGTCTCCACACAGCACGAAACGCATCCTCTGGGGAGCCCAATTCGTTTTCCTGACGGACGACGGCAGGACGACCTGGCGGAAGATCAGCCCCGACCTGACCAATTTCGATC
>CBFDBS010000196.1:0-5433 GCA_965603105.1 uncultured bacterium | reverse complement strand
TCCCCAATTCTTTTATTTTTTCTTGAGCAGGATTTCTTCGAAAAATTTAAGAGCTTCCTCACCGTCTTTTTGACCGAGCCAGAAGATCGCATTCTCACGCACTTTTGGATTTTGGTTTGACTTGGCGATCTGAATGAGCATCGGAACGGATTTGTCCTTTGGAAGCTGGCTGATGGCAAAAACGGCCGATTCTTTGACCGACGTTTCCTCTTTCGTATCGTCAATGACGCCTTTGAGCGCTTTGAGAGATTCCTCTGACGCCTTCTGCCCCAGCCAGAAAATGGCCTGCTTCCTCACTTTGGAGTTCTCATCGTTTCTGGCGATATCGATCAGCTCCTTAACGGCCGCATCATCCCCGAGGAGATAGAGGGAAAAGATAACCTTTTCCCTTAGCTTTGAGCTTTCTTCTTTTTTATAGATTTCCTTCAGGTAAGCGAGACTTTTGTCATACTTGTTGCTGCCCAGCCAGAAAATCGCATTTTCCCTGGCTTTGGAGGGATAGGAACCCAGAGCCACATCTCTCAGGAAATCGACTGCTTTGGAGTGCACATGCGAACCTATAAAAAAGATCAGTTCATCCTGCAGGTGGGCATCCGTTTTCTCGAAGCGGCTCGTGAAAAAGCGGTAGCTTTCGTCGTTATCGGCTTGTCCGAACCAGTAGAGAGGGAAATCCTCTATAGAATAGTCTTTATTCAGATCGATATGCGTGATATCGAGAATGTTGCCGTTTTGACCGTCGTGGAGGAAAATGACTCCGACTTGAGCGCTCTCTTTGTTTGAGTCCGTCCTCGAGCTGAAGCCTTCTTTCCTTGACCTTCGAACTCTGATTTCTCCCTCATCAATAGTAACCTTATAAGGATCATCAGATGTGTCGCCATCTCCGAATTGGATGTCATGTCTGCTCAGGAAGATGTAACCCGTGAAATAAGCATCACCCTTTTTTCCTTTCTTGAATTCGCTGAAAGCTCTCTCAAACTTTTTTTCGAGGGACAGGTTCTCTTTGTCCAGACGAATAACCTTGCCTGTGAATGACACTTCAGAGGCAAATCCCGACGCCGACAGCACAACGAGGAAAAACAGGGCGGCCGCAGCCGCCCCGATTTGTTTTCTGTTTGTTCTTCTCATTTTGACTCTCCCTTCTCCTTCATCTTCGCCCGTCACTTGAGGATCTCTGTCAAGTATTTGAGAGCTTCATCGTCCTTGGACTGTCCCAGCCAGAAGATGATCGATTTTTTCAGTTTGACATCCTCTTCCTTTTTGGCCATATCGATCAATGCCCGGATGGCTTTTTTACTTTTGTTCTGAGAGAAGGCGTAGATGATCTGCTCTTTGACTTTGCTGCTGTTTGTCTTGCTGTAAACGTCCGCCAGCACATCCAGAGTCTCATCGGTTTTTGACTGTCCGATCCAAAAGATGGCCTGCTCCCTGGCTTTTTCGTCCTTGTCATTTTTGGCAATGTCTATAAGTTTATTTCTGGCTGCTTGACTTTTGTTCTGAGAGAAGGCGTGGACCAGGCTCTCTTTGATCTTGGTTTCGTTTGTGCTGTTATAAATTTGGACAAGCGTTCCGATGCCTCTCTCGTCCTGCCTCATCTGTCCGATCCAGAAGATAGCCTGCTCTTTGACTTTAAGGTCGGGGTCTTCTTTAGCGATTCTGACCAGTTTGTCGAAGGCGGCATCCGACTTGGTTTGGGAAAGGGCATAGATCAGTTGTTCCTTAGCTTTACTCGTTGTTCCTTTATCGAAGATATCGATCAGAACGGCGGTGGAGTTTTTCTCTTTCATCTGCCCTATCCAGAAGATGGCCTGCTCCTGGGCCTTGGCATCCTCTTCGCTTTTGGCGATGTCGATTATTTTTTTCCAGGCCCGGTCGTCCTGAGAGCGCTTGGCCTGTTGAGACAAGGCATAGATGATCTGTTCTTTGACTTTGCTCTCGGTCTGAGAGTCATAAATTCTTAAAAGTGCGTTCAGGCTTTCCTCATCCTTTCTCTGCCCGAGCCAGAATATCGCCTGTTCTCTGACTTTTATCGACTCGTCTTTGGTGGCCAGCTCGACAAAAAGCGGCACCACATCCGCTTTTTTTGACCGGCTGAGGATGAAGATGGCCTGCTCTCGCAGTTTAGGACTTTCGTCTTCTCTGACGATTTTGACCAGGATCGGGTAGGCCTTTTCTTCATCCATGTTCATCAGAGCGTTGAGGGCAACGAGTTTCAGCTCTAATTCCGGATCTTCCTCTTCTCCCTTTTCTTGTCCGCCGAGAACGACATAGTTACTGTCCAGATCCTCGAGGACCTTCAGATTTTTCAGTGATTCTAGACTTTTCAAACTGCCCAGGCTCTCCATGCCTCGCAGCCCCATCAGACTTCCATCGATGTAGGCGCGATAATTGTCATACCCTTTTTTAACCAGATCCTCGGCGATCTCGATCCTGAGCTGTTGGGCGTCGTCGATCCACAGGCTGTCTGCGTAGCTGCTGATGAGCTTGTTCATGTATTCGATGGCTTTTTCTTTACCCTCCAGCTGCTGCTCGATATTCTCGATTGATTTGGTCAAAGCGTAGGTGCTGTAGCCTACCCAGTACATGGAATCGTCTGCATACCGGCTCTGGGCATAGTCCTGAAGGATTTTATTGTATTGTTCAATCGCCTGTTGGTAGTTTTTCTGGATAAAGAGCTTCTGCGCCTGCTCGTAGATTTTCCTCGCGGCATCTTCTGTTTGGGCCAGCACCAACCCTGCAAAGATGATCAATACGCTCAAAACTGCGGCCGTGAATTTTGTCTTTTTCATTTTTAACCTCCTCACATTTTTTGAAGTATATTCATATTCAAAAGGATCTCCCGTTCGTCGATGAGCTCTTTGACCATCGATTTTGACCGGGAGTCGCCCTCTTCCATATTGGCCAATTCTCTGAGCACAAGCCCCACATCTTCCAGGAGCTGCCCGGCTGTCGGATTGTGTTCCGCTATGAGGCTCTTGAGGAGAATATTCTGAATGATGAGGCTTTGAATGATCTGTCTGTCCACAAGCACTGTGCCCTCCCCGTTTTCCTCGGCCGTGTAGTTGGCCATCTGGAGGAGGACGGGTTTGAGTTCGTCGAAATGCTGTTTCAGAGTCTGCTGGAATTCATCTTGGAATGAGTCGGCGGCTTGAAATGTCTCTTGAGCCGCGGGGAACCAGAGCCGGCCCGCAAAAATCCCCAGCAGGAAAATGCACAGCACTCCGGCCGCCGCATAAGCCCATTTCGGGAAAACCAAAAAAGTCCGCTGTCGCTGTGGCTTGTTTTGGATGGATGTGTTTATTTTAGCCCAGCTTGTGTCCCACAGAGGCTCGGGAATTTCCTCTTTTTCGGCCTCTTCAAGCGTTTCGAAAACTTTTTTTGAATAAGCGTAATCACTGGCGCAAGCGGAACACTCCGCAATGTGCTTTTCCAGCTCGTCCTTTTCGTTCTTTTTCAGCTCTCCGTAAAGGTCGAGCACGATGTTTTGTCTGATTTTATAACATTTCATATTTGTCCTCCGGAAAGAGGCTTTGGAATTGTTTTTTGATCATTTGAAAGGCTCTGAACAACTGCTTTTTGACACTTCCCTCCGAACATTTCATGTGTTCGGCGATCTCTTTGATCGAAAACTGCTGGTAGTGGCGCAGGATAAAGACCATCCGCTGACCGGACGAAAGTCTGTTGAGTGACTGGTCGAGCTTGCCCCGGATTTCTTTGAGCCGGGCAGCTTCTTCGGGATTGGAATAGCCATCGTCGGAGGTGATGTTGGGCAGTTGATCGGAATCGATGTAGTTGTCTTTTTTCATTTTGTGTTTTCTCAGATGGTCGATACTGGCATTGATGCCGATCCTGTAAAGCCAGGAGGAAAAATTCGTGTCCTTTTCGGTTTTGAATTTCTCCAGAGAATGAAAGGCCTTAATGAAGGTCTCCTGCATGATGTCCTCGGCATCTTCTTTGTTTTTTGTGTATTGATAGGCGATGGCGAACACTTTGCGCTTGTTGTCTTCGAACAGTTGGCGGAAAGCCTCGGTGTCGCCCTGTTGGGCCAGTTGAACTACTGCAGTTTCTTCCATCATTGTTCCTTCATAAACTAAACGGATCGGCCTCCCTTTTCGTTGACACCTTCATTCCCTTTTTTGTTGCTCATACAGTATGGAAAAGAAACATGTCATCTATTCTTAAAATCAGCATTCCCATTTCAGATCTGTGGATCCTTCGAATGGGTGGTACGGCTGGAGGGGGCCCACCGTCTAGGACGGGGGAGGAAGCCGGATCAGGACCCATGAGATTGCTTCATTCAATTCACGGGAATGGGGATGCTTCCATCTGTGACCTGTTTCCATACGCGAAGAAAGTTGCCGCCCATAATTTTTTTTATGTCCTCATCGGAATAACCGCGCTCTTGCAATCCCATGGTTATGTTCGGGTAGTCCTGGGCTCCACGAATGCCCACAGGTGATGGAGTGCGTGGATACATATCCGCTCCCAATCCGACGTGGTCGACGCCGGCGATTTTGACGGCGTGATCGATGTGATCCAGCAAATCCTCGAGAGTCGGCAAGTTTTCCAGCGGCCAGTCCCGTCCTGCGTTGAGGTGTTCGACAGCGATCCTCAAATCCAGGTCTTCGAGGGGAGGGATCTTTTGATGCCAGGGGCGGCCGATTGCCGTCAGTTCGCCCATGGCCTGGTTGTATTCGGGTGTCAAAAAAGGGAGAACGAAGACGATCCCGATCACACCGCCGTTCGCTTTCAAGGCCCGCAGCATGTCATCACTGACATTTCTGTGGTGGGGATTCAAGGCCCGGCAGCCGGAATGAGAAAAAATGAAGGGATCTTCGGTGATTTCGAGCACATCGAAAAAGGTTTCGTCGGAAACATGGGAGACATCGATGACCATACCCAACCGGTTCATCTCTTGAATGACCAAGACTCCCAACTCGTTCAATCCTCCCCACCGGGATCGATCGCCGCTCGAATCCGCCCAGCCGTGAGTGATGTTGTGGGTCAGGGTCATCGATGACACACCGAGCTCCGAGAATTTTCTCAATGTATCGAGGTTATCTTCGATGGCATGACCGCCTTCAACAGAGAGGGGAATGGCGATCTTTCCTGACCGTAATATTCGCTCCACATCCGATCCCGAGCGGGCCAGTTCCACTGACTCAGAGTTTGCTTCTATCGCCTTTCTCATGGCCTGGATGAGTTGAAATGCCTGCTCGTCGCATTTGTCCGGATAGAGGAAATTCTGGACAAAACAGGCCACCACTTGAACATCGACACCGCCCTCTTTTAAACTAGGGATGTCCACATGTCCGGCCGGGAGCCGGTTCCCGATATCCAGCCCTTCGTAGAGCACCCTGTATGCCAAGTCATTGTGTGTGTCCCAGACAACCGCCTCTTTGTGCAGCCGCAGGGATGAGTTGTCTTCAGAATTCG
>CBFDBS010000195.1:0-5435 GCA_965603105.1 uncultured bacterium | reverse complement strand
CGGCAGTACAGCTGAAGTTGATCTTTGGCTTCTCTTTTCTTTTCTACCATCTCCCGGTCTTTTTTGTGGAGGGCTTAGGGAAGTCTTTGAAAACTTCTCTGTACCGGCACAGATCTTCTTCCCCGAGTGAAAAGTCCGTCAGGTGACCGGCAAAAAAGTTTTCGTAACCCGTTAAATCCATCAGGCCGTGCCCGCTGTAGTTGAAGAGAATGACTTTCTCCTTGCCTTCCTCTCTGGCCTTGATGCCTTCATCGATGGCGCAGGCCAGGGCATGACTCGTTTCGGGAGCGGTGATGAAGCCCTCCGTTCCCGCCCAGAGGAGGGCCGATTCATAGCATTTCAACTGGTGATAGGCCCGGGGCGTGAGAAGACCTTCCACAATGGCCTGACTGACCAGCGGCGACATGCCATGATAGCGGAGGCCGCCGGCATGTATGGGAGGCGGAACGAATGTATGGCCGAGGGAATGCATGGCCAGTAGAGGTGTCATTCTTGCCGTATCTCCGTGGTCGTAAACAAATTCAGCCTGTGTCATTGTCGGACAAGCCTCAGGTTCGACGGGAATAATCTCGATGTCGGCTCCGTTGATCTTGTCCAGCACGTATGGAAAAGCCAATCCGGCGAAATTGCTTCCGCCGCCTGCGCAGCCGATAACGACATCGGGTGTCCGTTCCCCGATGGATTCCAGCTGTTTTTTAGCTTCAAGGCCGATAATCGTCTGATGAAGCATGACATGATTGAGAACGCTTCCCAGTGAATAGCGTGTCTTTCCAGTCTCGTCGATCACAGCCGCCTCGATTGCTTCGCTGATGGCGATACCCAGGCTGCCGGATGTGTCGGGCATTTTTTCCAGAATGTCCCGTCCCACTTTGGTTTCGGTGCTGGGGCTGGCAACGCAGCTGGCTCCCCAGGTCTGCATCATGAGCTTTCGGTAAGGTTTCTGGTCGAAACTGATTCGGACCATGTAGACTTTGCATTCCAATCCGATCAGCTTGCAGGCGAAAGCCAGGGCGCTTCCCCACTGGCCGGCTCCGGTTTCGGTCGTCAGCCGCTCGATTCCGAACTGTTTGTTGTACCAGGCCTGAGCCACCGAGGTGTTCGGCTTGTGACTTCCTGGAGGGCTGACGCTTTCGTCTTTGTAGTAGATCCGGGCGGGGGTGTTCAGGTGCTTTTCCAGATAAACCGCACGGCGCAGAGGGCTTGGCCGCCAGCGGTAAAGGATTTCCAGGATTTCCTCCGGAATATCGATCCAGCGCTCCTGGCTGACCTCCTGCTCGATGAGGTTCATGGGAAAAACCGGGGCGAGCATTTCCGGACCTATCGGATTCCCATCCGGGCCGAGAGGCGGTTGGAGTGGGGATGGCAAATCCGCCGCCAGGTTGTACCACTGCCTGGGGATGTCTTCTTCTTTGAGAAAGACTTTTTTACTGATCATTCTACTTTCTCCTTTGTTTCTTGATGTTAAGTTTTAAGATGAAACTAATATTTCGGGTTTTTTTTAAAGTATAAAAAGGAGAAAGTATGGAACTCATCCTCTTTGTCTCTGTGCGGTCGACTCCATAGACGAAGAGGTGTAGTACTTCGATCGATTTCTTTTCCTGTGGCTCTATCTTCAGTTAAATACATTTTTATGTTTACAGAATATTGGGCAAATTATAAAATTGTCACTTATATAATGTCAATGAATATCTGCATTCTAAAATTATCGATAGAAAAGAGGGGTGGGGTCTCCATGAGATTTTCTGTCGGCAAATTTCGAATCATTTTTTCGGAGGAATAATATGGCCTGGCAAATTCTTGGAAAGACCATCAGCAAAGTCGGAGTCGTCGGTTCGGGTCAAATCGGCCCGGATATCGCTCTTTATTTCAGCAAAGTGCTCCATCGGCATGGCATTCCCATTGTCGTCGTCGATGTCGCCGAAAAGGCGCTCCGATCGGGGGAGGCCCGGGTGAAAGGGAAAATCAGCAGGGGAGCCAGGAGCGGTGCATTCAAGCCGGATGAGGCCGAG
The DNA here is from genome assembly GCA_965603105.1 of uncultured bacterium. Lineage (GTDB taxonomy): Bacteria > Acidobacteriota > Aminicenantia > Aminicenantales > Aminicenantaceae > CBFDBS01. Next base: position 3,426 of record CBFDBS010000195.1, on the reverse strand, counting down.
GCCATGCTGGCCAATATCACCTGGACGGATGATTATAATGAGTTGAGCGGCGCCGACTTTGTAATCGAAGCGGCCACGGAAGATAAAACCGTCAAGAACAAAATTTTCTCTAAGCTCGAGCAGGTCTGTTCCGATACCGCTCTTTTTGCATCGAATTCTTCTCATATGGAGCCGGAAGTCATCTTTGCCGAAGTCAAAAATAAGGAGAGATGCCTGGTCATCCATTATTTTTTTCCCGCCGAACGGAGCATCATCGTCGAAGTCGTACCCGGAAAGGACACCCTACCTGAAGTCACGGATTTCATAATGAAGTTTTATGAATTGATCGGCAAAGCTCCGATTCGAGTCAAAAGCAGGTACGGGTATGCCGTCGATCCCATTTTTGAAGGCATTTTCCTGGCGGCTGCTCTCCTGGTGGAGAAAGGGACGGCGACTGTAGAACAGATGGACGCCATGGCCCAGAAGGCCTTAGGGCTTGGAGTGGGGCCCTTCACGGCCATGAATTTGACCGGCGGAAATCCGATCACCCAGCACGGCACGTCTCAGATGCACGAGAAGATTATGCCCTGGTTTTTTTCCCCGAGAATCCTGGACGACCAGGTCAGAAGCGGAAAACCGTGGCAGACTTCCTGGGTACCCGAGGATGTCGCCTACAGCGAAAATGTCTTCCTGGAGGTTTCGAGGGCGATAATGGGAGTTTATTTCGGTCTTGTCTGTGAAATTCTCGATTCTGGAATCGCCAATCTGGCCGATTTGGAAATGGCTGTGGAAAGCTCGCTTGTCATCAAGGCGCCTTTCCAGATGATGAATGACATGGGTGTCGACAAAGCCCTGGAACTTGTCAAGGCCTATGCCGGGGAGTGGCCGGGCTTCAAAGTGCCTGAGGTTTTGGTCAAACAGGCCGAGTCGGGCAAACCTTGGGAAATTCCCATGGTTTTTCGAGAGGACCGGGAGGATGTTGCCGTGGTGACTATACGAAGGCCGAGGGCTCTCAATGCTTTGAATTCGGCCATCATGACCCAGATCGAGAATATATTTTTGGACATAAAAGAGGACAGCCGCATCAAAGGGGCCGTTCTCAGCGGTTTTGGTGTCAAGGCTTTTGTTTCCGGTGCGGACATCAATGAGATCATGCAGATGCGAACCCCTGAAGACCTGGAGGCCTATGCACTCAAGGGGCAGAAAACGCTGAATCAAATCGAAAACCTGGGGAAACCGGTGGTCTGTGCCTTCAATGGCCTTGCCTTTGGCGGGGGAAACGAGCTGGCAATGGCCTGCACGGCCAGAATTGCCAACAAGGGCATGAAGGTTTTGTGCGGACAGCCTGAACCTAAGCTGGGGATGATTCCCGGTTATGGAGGCAGTCAAAGGCTTCCCCGACTCGTGGGTTTGACCGCTGCCTGGCCGCTGCTCCGGACGGGAAATCCCATCTCATCCGCCGAAGCCTTGAAGATTGGTTTGATCCACATGGAGGTTGAGGGTGATGTGGTCGATGCCGCCGTTTCCTTGGTGAAAGATATTGTTTCGGGAGAAACCAAAGTTCCTTCCATCCAGCGGGAACCGATTGAGTTCCCTGAGTCTCTCCCTGAGGTGGATATCGGCCGTCTGTCCAGAAAAACGGATGAAATCTTGCAGAGAGCGGTTCTCCAGGGAGCGAAAATGACTCTCGATGAAGGACTCAAGCACGAAGCCAGAATATTAGGGACTTGCGTATTGACCAAGGATTTGAGGATCGGGATGGAAACTTTCTCTAAATTCGGTCCGAAGAGAAAGGCTGAATTCTGCAATAATTGAAAGAGAAACACCATCTGATAACCGGAGGTAAAAATGTCTTTTGAAAAAGCATATATTCCTTATGACGCCTACTGGAGCACGCCTTTCTGCCGCTGGCAGGGAAATTTCGCCCATCTGCATTCCATGAAATTCGCGGCTGAGATTTGCCGGCGAGCCCTTCCGGCACGAGGGATCTCGCCAAAGGTATTCGACGGCCTCATTCTCGGAATGACCATTCCCCAGAAGTACTGTTTCTACGGCGTCCCCTGGATGGCGGCTATGATCGGAGCCGCAGGGATTACCGGGCCCGCCATCAGTCAAGCCTGTGCGACATCGGCCAGGTGTGTGGCCTCGGCGTCTGAATCCGTCGAGCTGGGTTTGAACGAGACGGTTCTGGTTGTCACCTGTGACCGAACGAGCAACGGTCCTCACATCTACTATCCTAATCCCCTGGGGACCGGAGGAACCGGAGAAAAAGAGGACTGGGTTTGGGACAATTTCGGCTATGATCCCTATGCCAAAAACGCTATGCTCGAGACTGCGGAAAACGTCGCCAAAGAGGCCGGGATAACCAAAGAAGAGCAGGACGAGGTGACCCTCCTCAGATATACCCAGTACCAGGATGCCCTCAAGGACAACGGGGCTTTCCTGAACAGATATATGGTTGTCCCCGTGGATGTCAAAGACGCTGCCGGCCGGAAAGTTTTAGCCGCCGTCAAGGGGGACGAGGGCGTATTTCCGACCACCGCCGATGCCTTGGCCAGGCTGAGACCCGTGCAGGGTGATGGAACGGTGACCTTTGGAACACAGACTTATCCCGCCGATGGAAACGCCAGTATTGTCGTTACTACTCAAGAGAAAGCAGGGGAGTTGAGCCGGGACCCTCGTCTATTGATCCGGATAGTCTCCTATGCCGAGGCAAGAACAAAGAGAGGCTTTATGGCTATGGCTGTGGTTCCGGCCGCCAAGAGGGCTCTCGATGCCGCCGGTATCGGAATCGCCGATGTCAAAGCCATCAAGACACATAATCCTTTTGCCGTCAACGACATTTATTTTGCCAGAGAGATGGGAGTCAGGCTGGAAGACATGAACAACTACGGCTGTTCCCTCATCTGGGGCCACCCTCAGGGACCGACGGGTGTCCGCTTGATTATCGAGCTGATCGAAGAGCTCGTTCTCAAAGGCGGAGGATACGGCCTCTTCGACGGCTGCGCCGCCGGCGACACTGCCGCCGCCGTCGTCGTCAAAGTCGACTCCGCTTAATTGATTAATTGGGGACAGGCCCCGATTTTCCAAGAGGGGGTCAGACTTTGAAAACTTGGATAACTTCCTTCTCTTTCCACGAGCTAGAGGTAGATGGACCAAATCATTCTTTTAAGTTTGATTCCTTTTAAAAGATTTTTCAGTGTTTGATTTTTTAAAGTTATCCAAGTTTTCAAAGTCTGATCCCCTATTTTTATGTGCGGAGTTTTTTTAACTCCGCCAGGACCTTTTCGGGGGTGATGGGCAGGTCGCGGATGCGGACTCCGACGGCATCATAGACGGCATTGGCGATGGCCGGAGCCGTGGGGACAAGGCCAGGTTCGGCGATCCCTTTAGCACCGAACGGGCCGAACTCGTCCGGGATTTCGATAAAATCCAAATCGATGAGAA
>CBFDBS010000194.1:0-5438 GCA_965603105.1 uncultured bacterium | reverse complement strand
CATGGAGGATATTCGGTTTTTGCCGGCATAGGAGAGAGAACGAGAGAGGGAAATGATCTCTGGTTGGAGATGAAGGAGTCCGGGGTCATCGATAAAACGGCTCTCATCTATGGGCAGATGACCGAGCCTCCCGGTGCCCGTCTCCGCGTTGGCTTGACGGCATTGTCGGTGGCCGAATATTTCCGCGATGAGATGAATCAGGACATCCTGCTCTTCATCGACAATATCTTCCGTTTCGTCCAGGCGGGCTCGGAAGTCTCCGCTCTATTAGGGCGGATGCCGTCGGCTGTGGGGTATCAGCCCAACCTGGCCACGGAATTGGGGGAGCTGGAGGAACGCATCGCATCGACCAAAAAAGGATCCATCACTTCGGTTCAGGCTATCTATGTTCCGGCTGATGACTTCACCGATCCTGCTCCCGCCACAACTTTCGCTCATCTCGATGCGACCACCAATCTTTCCCGCGCCTTAACTGAAATAGGAATCTATCCGGCGGTGGATCCTCTGGCTTCCTACTCCCGCATCCTGGATCCGAGAGTCATCGGTGAAGACCACTACCAGGTCGCCAAGGATGTCAAAGAGATTCTCCAGCGGTACAAAGATCTCCAGGATATCATCGCCATCCTGGGCATAGAAGAGCTCTCCGATGAGGACAAGCTCATCGTCGCTCGGGCCAGGAAAATACAGAGATTCCTCTCTCAGCCCTTCAATGTAGCCCAGGAATTCACGGGCAGAGAGGGGAAATATGTGACTATCGCCGAAACGGTCAGGGGATTCAAAGAGATTGTCGACGGGAAGCACGACGACAAGCCGGAGCAGGCTTTCTACCTGGTCGGTGGCATCGAAGAGGTCGAGGCCAAGGCCGAGGAGTTGAAATCGGCATGAGTGAAGGCATTCCCTCTTTCCTCAACCTCAAGGTGATCACTCCCCATAAACTGCTGGTCGATGAACAGGTTTCGGAAGTCTCTCTCCCTGGACTCGAGGGAGATCTTGGGGTTTTGCCCGGACACCGTTCCTATTTGATCGTTCTGGGAGAAGGTGTCCTGTCGTATAAGTGGGCGGGAGGAGAGGATCGGATCGGCGTTTCGGGCGGCTATGCCGAAATCCGGGGAGATTCTGTGCTTGTCTTCACACAAAAGAAAGACGATGAAAAACACACATTCGAAACCGGCCGAGGATGAAACTCTTGATTCCTTCTACCACGGGCGTATCCTGGTTCTCCAGAAAAAAATAGGGTACAGGTTTTCTGTCGATGCTCCTCTCCTGGCCGATTTCGTTCAGACCGAAGAGGGCGATGACGTTTTGGAACTCGGGACAGGATGTGGGATCATCTCTCTTCTCCTCAGTGTGAAGCCCTTCCGCCACCTGACAGCCGTCGAGATACAGCCGTCTCTGGCCGATCTGGCGCGCCGGAATGTTCGTCTCAACCGCTTGGAGGAGAGGATTTCTGTGGTTGAGCAGGACTTGATGGCTTACCGGCCGGCCGGCGGATTTGATGTGATTTTTTCCAATCCGCCTTACCACAAACGGGACGCCGGCCACTTGAGCCTTACGGAAGAAAAATCCATCGCCAAACACGAGTTAAAAAGCTCAATTTTTGATATAATGCAAAAGACGTCCCGGCTCTTGAGAAAGGATGGGAGGGCGAACTTCATTTTTCCGGCCAAAAGGAAAAGAGATCTTTTGGAGGCAGCCGAGACCAATGGTTTACAGGTGAAGCAAATGCGCTCTATTTATCCGCGGATAGGAGCAGAACCCAACTTGGTTCTGTTCGCCTTTGATTTCACCTCCGGGAAAGCCGAGATCCGGCCGGGACTTTTCCTCTATGATGAACAGGGCCAATACACCGAAGTTGTCCGGAGAATTTTCGCGGGGAAGGGCCAATGATTCGACTGCTTAAAAATCTGAAGGATCTGTATAAATATCGATTCCTCATTCAAAATCTGGTCAGCCGTGAACTCAAGGCCCGTTACAGAGGAACAGCGCTGGGTTTTCTCTGGTCTTTCATCAATCCCTTTCTCCTGATGGTCATCTACACCATCGTCTTCGGTTTCATCATCGGCTCCAGAGATCCGGCTTTCAACAATTCCCCCTGGCAGTATGCTCTTTTTCTTTTCTGCGGAGTTTTGCCCTGGACGTGGTTTTCTTCTTCGTCTCTGGAATCGGCCAATGTATTGATGGTCCAGGGGAATCTGATCAAAAAAATCCTGTTTCCGGTCGAGATATTGCCCCTGGTTGTCGTCATCAGCAACCTTATTCACTTTCTGTTGGGTCTGCCCATCATCTTTCTCTTCGTACCCATCCTCGGGAAGAAATTCACGCTATACATGTTCTTTCTTCCGCTTGTGATCCTGGTCCAATTCGTTTTCAGTCTTGGAATCGCTTTCCTGGTTTCTGCCCTGACGGTCCATTTCAGGGATATCAAGGACATTTTAACCAATCTGTTAATATTCTGGTTTTTCGCCTCTCCCATCATCTATCCGATCACCTTCCCTCCCATTGAAAGCTCAAAAATTCTGAAACTGTGGATGAATCTCAATCCCATAACGCACATCATGGGAGGATACCAAAGCAGCATTTTTTTTGGAGAGATGATCCATTGGAAGAAATTGGGGGTGACCTTTCTCGTCTCCCTTCTTGTGCTTTTTCTGGGATATTTCATCTTCGACAAGCTTCGTGATTCGTTCCCCGAGGAGGTTTGATTGGCCGCCATCGAATTGGACAATGTGACCCGGATTTATCAGAAGTATTCTTCGCGTCACCGGTTCAAAACCTTCAAGAGTTCCCTGCTCAAAGGGGATCTGTTCAAAGCCATGAAGCCGGATGAGCTGGTCACGGCCCTCAACAATGTGAGCTTCATGGTCAAGGAGGGAACAACCGTTGGTGTCATCGGAGAGAACGGATCGGGCAAAAGCACACTTTTGAAAGTCGTCACGGGCATCGCCAAGCCGACATCGGGGACTGTGACCGTCCGCGGCAAGGTGTCGGCGCTTATCGAGCTGGGAGCCGGATTCCATCCCGAAATTTCCGGCCGGGAGAATGTTTTTATCAACGGCATCATGCTCGGCCTGTCCAAAAGGGAGATCAACGAAAAATTCGATGAGATCGTGCGTTTCGCCGAATTGGAGGAATTCATCGAAGCTCCGGTCAAGACGTATTCATCGGGGATGTACATGCGCTTAGGATTTTCCATCGCCATCAACGTCAATCCCGATGTGCTCCTGGTCGACGAGGTTTTAGCCGTAGGGGATGCCGCCTTCGTACCCAAATGTCTGGACAGGATCAACGATTTCCGGCGGAGAAAGAAGACCATCCTTTTTGTCAGCCATGACCTGGCTACGGTCAAAAAGATATGCGATAGGGTCATTTGGCTGAAAGAAGGAAACGTCCAGACAATCGGTGAGCCCAAGAGAGTCGTCGACGCCTATCTTCAGGATGTGGCCGATAAGCAGGAAGAGGATTTCGAGAAACGGCAGCAGGAAGTGGAGGAAGTGAAGCATGAGGATGAAGAACGCAGGGAAGGCCGCTGGGGGAAGAGGGAGATCGAAATAAAGAAGACGGTCATCCAAAACCTTAAAGAACAGGAAAAGCACGTGTTTTCCCCGGATGACGGGATGATCATCGATATGGAAATCGAAGCCCGTTCCGAAGAAAAAGACTTTGTCTTCGGGATCGGCATCTTCAATTCCCAGGGGATATGCTGTTACGGCACCAACACGGTCCTAGAAGAGTTTGAACCGGTTTCCATCAAGGGAAAGGGCAGGGTTGTCTGCCGGATTGAGCGGCTGAACCTGGTGAATGGCACATATTATCTTGATGTGGCGGTGCACAAGAGGGATGGATACCCCTTCGATTTCCACCGCAACCTCTATTCTTTTTTAGTCTCTTCCCAGGATAGGGATGTGGGTATTTTTCGCCCCGATCACAGCTGGGAGTTTTCTCCCCTGGTCCGGGTGACTAAGCCCCTCGCCAAACATTGAACTTGGCGCCGGAACCAGGTTGAAATTTGAAAGTACACGGGGGTATAATTAGCTCCAGGAGTCGTTAATGGCAAAATCAGGGAAACGAGCGGTCAGGGAAACACATCCCCGGACTGTGATGAAGACAGTGAGCTGGCGTTTTGTAGCCACTCTGACTACGATGGTCATCGTTTATCTTTTTACAGGAGAGTTTCTTCTCTCGATTGGAGTGGGGGCCGTCGAAGTCATTGCCAAAATTCTGTTCTATTACGTCCACGAACGGACTTGGGAAAGGATCTCCTGGGGAAAGGCCAAGCACCCTCTGGCCTCAATCCCGGTCAACAGAGATCTGACACCTGAAGACATGCAGAAAGTGACCCAGCAGCTCAAAGACTTGGGTTATATTGAGTAAAATCCTCAACCTTCAAGCTCTCCTTTCCAAGAGGAAACAGTGGAAATCCAGCGGGAAAAAGGTTGTTTTCACCAATGGGTGCTTCGACCTTCTCCATAGAGGCCACATTCACCTCTTCCGTGAGGCGAAAAAGCTGGGAGATATCCTGGTGGTCGCCCTCAACGATGATGCGAGCGTGAGAAGAATCAAGGGATCTTCACGGCCCATTTTTCCCCTTCAGGAGAGGTTGGAGATTCTGGAGGCCGTGACATCGATCGATGCGCTGATCTCCTTTCCCGAATCAAATCCAAGGAACATCATTGCCGCTGTTCTTCCCGATGTCTTGGTCAAGGGCGGGGATTGGAAGCTAGATGAAGTTGTGGGCAGAGACGAAGTCGAACAGGCTGGAGGAAAAACCGTCGTCATTCCCTACCTTGCCCATCAATCCAGCTCGGAGATCATCGAAAGAATCGTCCGGCGCCAGGCAAGCGAAAACAACCCGGATTAAAAAAAAGCCCGCTCTTCAAGTTGAAAAACGGGCTTTGCGGACAGATTAAAAACGAATGAACAGTTTTATATCTTGTTCAGGATCCGGTCGAGCAGCCTTCTGAACAGTGGGCCACTCGAGGCATTGAATACCTTTTCATGGGATGCTCCTTGTCAGAGTTTCAATACTAAATATATAGAATTAATAGAATGATGTCAAGGCCTTCCTCCAGCCGTGCCACCCATTCAAAAGGTCAATACATACGCGGAAATGGGGAAACAGTTTGACGGAAATCCGATCAAAATAATAAAATAATAGTCCTGGAACTCGAAGAGATGAACGTTCTGAAAAAAGACGCAGACTATACAGTCCGAACCTATTCCGGGTACAAGGGGGATGAAACTCCGAGATCCCTGATGTCAGGCGATCTGGAGTGGCCAATCGATCAAGTTCTTTCCAGAAGGCGGGTGATCGATTTTGAGTCCGGTCAAAAGTGGGATGAATTCGAATGCCGGGTGGGAGAAGAAATTATTAAAATAAGTATATTTTCAAGCGGAGAAAAGATCCTCTCTTTTCCCCGCTGAATTCCGGAATCCCGGGG
>CBFDBS010000193.1:0-5482 GCA_965603105.1 uncultured bacterium | reverse complement strand
AATAATACAGTCTTCGGACTGCTGAGCGTAAACTATGAGTTTTCCATCGGAATGGCCATCAGATGATTAAGGATAAATTGTTTGCCGTCGGAATTGCCGGCAGTCCCCGCCGGCTGGGAAATTCGTCAGCTCTGTTAAGAGCCTATTTGGAGGGTGTCTCTTCCGAGGGATTCAATACGAGGTCCATCTATTTGAATGGAAAACTTTACCGGGGATGCCAGGCCTGCGACCGGTGCGTGAGAGGGCTGGATTGCGGCTTGAAGGATGATTTGACCGCTGTTTTCCCAGTCCTCCAAGAGTCCCAGATTTGGGCCTTGGCTTCACCCATCTATTACGACGGAGTGTCAGGCCAGCTCAAAACCTTTTTTGACAGGCTGCGTTTCATGACCTTTGATCCCTATAAACTGAAGGGTCCGCGGAGGGCGGTTGTGATTGTGACTTATGAGGATAACCGCCGGAAAGATTACAGAGAAACAGCGGCCATCCTGGCCGAGTATCTGAAATGGAATAACAGAGGTGACTTCGGAAGGATCAGAATCGTGGCTGAACCGAATCTAGGCTCCAGGGATGACTGGAAGAAACGGCCGGCCCTGCTTGCAAAAATGAAGCATCTGGGAATAAAGCAGGCTCAAGAGCTCCTTAAACATTTGCAGAGGCAAGGATAAAAAATAATGATCTTCCCAAGGCACACGACGTGAAGTGGGAAGATATGATCTTGCGGCCCTTGCCAAAGCCTGGCATCGAATGAATGGTATGGCTCTGACGCTTGAGCTGTTATCATGGTAGTATATTTGACTTTCATTTATTGTAGTGATAGGTAATAGACCTGTAGGAAGGTACAATCTTCCTTTCTGGATAACGACGGTGAAAAAGGGCTTCGCTTCTATCTGTTTTCTCCTCTTTGTTTTGGGTTCTCTTTCTGTTTCAGGTGGAGAGGACACGGCTCAGCACACGGTTGTCATGGAAGTGGCCGAATTTTCTCTGTTGAATGTCACCGGCAGTCCGGGAAAACTGACCGTTACTCCACATCCGAATGGGGGACAAGGATTTCAGGATACCGTTGACAGCAGCGTGAATATCCAGTATTCCTCTACGGTCGGCCTTAACCAGCGCCGGTCCATCACGGCCAGATGGGGACTTTCCGATTCGGCCCCGGCCGGCTGTTTGCTCAAGGTTCTGGCCGTGCCCTCGGGACGACAGAATGAAGGTTTCAGTGTGGGCGAAATTGCCCTTTCTTCAGAAAACCAGATTCTTTTATCAGGCATCGCAAGCTGCGCTACAGGAACAGGATTGACAGACGGCGCCGTGCTTGTCTATACCCTATCAGTGGTGGATGCTTCCGAATTGGTTCCCGGAGAGCTCAAGACAGCGTCAATTTTCCTCACTTTAACCGATGTGACCTGAGGATTCTTCCCCGCTCCCTTCGAGAAATGATCCCTATTCATATTTGATGATGGGGTCGTATCCAATGCCGATGAGCTCTTTGACAATCTTTTTAGCCGCCACAAGATCGCCGGCCGGGATTTTCACAACGTGATACGTTCCCGTTGCATTTTCAACCACGGAAATGAATACATGCGCATACCGGTCGTCGAGTTTATCCTTGACCGTCTCGGCGCTCTTTTGTAAAAGACACGAAGCGACCTGGACCGTATAATACGAAGCAGTCTCCTTTCCGGGAATTATCTCTTTCGTTTCTATATATTCAGGAATGACTTTTAAAGGTTCCCTCTTCTCGTCAGGTGCTAAAGAAAGCGTCCCTTCCTCCAGGAATTGAATTTGCCGAACCAGAGGAAGCACTTTTATCAGTACCTTTTCTTCGCCTCCACAGGCGATATCGAATTCGAAGGTGTCATTTTCTACATAAAAATTCGGAGATACTTGATCGATGACTCTTAAAGTCCATTTTCCCTGCCTCAGTTCATCAAATCTGAAAAAACCGTGTTCATCCGTGATCTGGTTGTACGTAGTCTGTTGTCCTCTCAGTTCAATGAGGGAGTTGGCAAGCCCGTGCTTCTCGGCATATTTATTTTCCTTTGTGTCCGCAAAGTCATAGGCCATAACCTGGCCGCTGATTTTCCCGCTTCTGACAACGGCCACATCAAACTCCGTTTTTCTTCCGCCTTCGATGTTTATTTGTGCTGGCGTTTCCAGGGCTGTGATGCGGTTCGGTCCCAGTGTCCTCTGTTCGATGCTCAATAGACTCGGACCGGCTTTCAACCCATAAAAGACAAAGCGCCCTTCTTCATTGGTCACGGTTGCGCGCTGGTCGAGTTTGATAATCACTCCGCCGATTCCCGATTGCCCGTTTTGGGCATCGAATACGCTTCCACTCAACTGCCCCGTTTCCGGATTGCGTCCCACCGGCACTCCTAGAGGAATGGAATATTCGACCAAGCCTATGAATTCTTCCTTTGCTCCCGGTCTGTCCGAAGCGTTCGATGCGTGCCGCAGCCGGAAAGAGATGGAATGGCTGTTGAACAGCCGCTGCTTGATAATGACCTCGAAAACATCCAAGTGGTTGTACAGAAGCTGCTCGACCAGATCCAAATCGAACAGGATTCTTTCGAAAAAGTCGTAATACATCGATTTTCTGTAGATGGCGTACACATCTGTCTTGCCCAGATTGAGCTTAAAATTGAAGTTGATGTTCATCGTCCGCTCGTAATCCCCAGTGAAATCGCTTTCCTGGTTTCTCCATTGGAAATACCCGCCGAGAGAAAGCCTTCCGAACAGAGTGAGAGAGCCGGAAGCATTCAAATCGACAAGACGGCGCGTTTCTCCGCTCAATGTGTTATTCGTCTCTCCGATATCCACCAGTCCCTGCAAGTTGATTGTTCCCAGATGCGGGCTGATGCCGAGCCTGAGGGATCTGTCCGTGTAATCGAATAAGGGATCAGGGAAGAGGGCCGTTCTTGTCTGCTGTTTGTAATCGAGAGAGACATCGGCCCAATTTTTCAGGCGGTACTGCAGGCCGAACAAGGCGTACTTTTCCTGGTTGGCCGCTAAGGAAGGATCACGATTAATATTCTGCTTGTAGTCACTGTAAGAAACCCGAACCGTCAGTTTGTCAAACGGAGAAAATGAAAGGCGGGCGGAATTGAAAACCATGTCGCTGTAGCTTCCCGGATAGCCCGGACCTGACCGGATCCTGTTGAATCGGTAAGTGAAAAGGCTTTTTACGTTTCCAAACATTTCAATCCAATAGGCGGAATTTGGGGTTTTCGACGGATCTGCCCTCTTGGTGCCTTGGGCGTATTCTACATTCAAATTGAACGGTTCCGAGACGAATTGGGTCTGAACGCTGAAAAGATCATCTGCGGGAAGCTCTTCCTGCCGGGTGGATAAATAGCTCAGCGAGAATTCCAAATTTTTTATCGCCTCATAATTGAGCCTCATGGCTTTTTGTTTCGTTCGGGGTTCAAAAAAGAGGCTTTCCTGGTAATAGGACTTTATCGAAAATTTTCCGAAATCCAGCCTTCCTTCGGCACCGCGGCCGTATCGTCCGTATTCGCTGAGTTTTGTCAGGGAATAGACATGGTCACCCAAATTGAAGGAGGCTTTAGCGGTTTCGAGACTCAAACGGTATTCTTCCCGGAATAAACCGAAAGTCATCAGCTCCGATCTTCCTGGACCCCTGAATAGAAAATCGACTTTGCTGACTCCTATGTTCGGTATTTCTCCTAAACCGGATAGTTCGAACTGAGCCACCGAGCCCGTGTTCTTTCCGGCGAAACCGATAAATTTCATCCCCGCCGGAAATCTCTGATAAAAATCACCTTCACCGCTTATCAAAGGGATGATTTCTGTCCGGGCGGAAGCCGTAGCCCTAATGTCCACTTCCCCAAGGTCTTTGGCTGAGGCGCTGAATTGAAGATTGTGTTGAAGTTTATGCCGGAGTTTAGGATCTGTTTTGATGATGACAGCCAGCGTCTCGGATTCTCCGGTATCCAACCGTATTTCGTCCACTTCCAGCTGACAAGAATATCCCTCGGTGCTCATGACCTGGAGGGCGACGGAACTGGGGGCATTGCTCCTGTTGGAGACGACAAAACTGGCTTTCAACTCTTCTCCGGCGAAAACAATCTGGGGAGCTTGAAGCAACTGGATCTCAAGATTCGCCTCAAGAAGGACGCGGATTTCCACAGAGAGACTGCCGCCAAGAGAAGGATCATCCACCGCCTGTATCGAATACTTGATGGGATAAGGCCCCGCTAATGTTTTTAAGGGCACAAGGAAACTGACCAGACGGACTGTGGATTCTTCTGACTTTAAAACAAAGCCGGAATCCGGGGTGATGCGTTTCCATCCATCAGGGAGTTCCGTAGCCGGATTGAATTCATGACTTTCCAAACTGGGATTGGTGACCTGGAAAGCCAGGGTGATTGTACGGTTCGGCTTTGTTTCTATAGGTCCCGGTCGGGCAGACTGAAGGAGGATTCCATCCTTCATTTGGGCGGAAGAGACAGGAAACACAATCAGAAGGCAGAGGGCAAGAACCCGAACGATCATGATCCCAGTTCTCCGCCCCTGTTTAAATTTCATGTTTCTCTATGCTGTCCGTTCCTCTGTCATTTTGTGTTCTCATTTCCAAGAAAATAGAGGATTAAAATTGAGGGAATATTCCGCGCCGAAAACATATTCATCCAGGTTGTCGACGATGATCATGGCTTTATATGTCCCTTCGGCAATTGTGCTCAAATCCACCCGGTATCTGACCGACGTTCCGGGATAGATGCGCCATTTGCCTCCTTCAAATCTGCCAACGTGATCACCTTTTTCGTTGTAGAGTTCGACGTAAAGGACGGGCCTGAGCCATCTTTCTCCGGCATTTTCGACATCCACTTGAAGGATTTTCTTGTCCTCCTCTTTGAGGAGTTGAGTGTCTACAAAATTGATCTGACGGGTTCCCGAATCTCCGATATGAGTGATAATCTGGGCGGCATAACGGACGACCTGGGTGATGCCGTAGCTAACCTGAGCTTTCTGACCCTGTTTCACTTCGGTCTGGACTTCGGGGACCGGCTCGACCATTAGAAGGCTCCAGTACGTTCCGCAGAGCGTGTCATCCTCAGGAATTTTTACTGTACACTTCAATTCGGCCGATTCCCCGGGAGAAAGGACGACACTTTTGGGATAATAGGTGATCCAACCGGCGTTGGACCGCTCCAGTTTTCCGGGTTCGCTGTGAATCTGCCGGCCGTCGGAATAGAAGTGAAAATCTGTCTGGTAGACTTTAACACGCGAGGGCAGTTCACCGAAGTTTTTGATGATGATAATCGTCTCATAAGCCTGACCGGCACTGGCTATCCTCTCATGAGTCAAGCCGTTGACAACACCGACATTGGCGCTGGTCCAGGAGGGAAAAAATAGGCTTATCAGCCAAAAAACAACAAATGATCTTGACATGACCTTCATGGTTATCTCCCTTCGATTTTTACGAATACACCCTCTTATTATGTCTATTCTTACCTGACCTATT
>CBFDBS010000192.1:0-5623 GCA_965603105.1 uncultured bacterium | reverse complement strand
ATGCCTGCTCCCATTCCTGCTCCGAAAGAAGCCCCTTCCGGAATTGAGAAGAACTGAGCTCATATTCTCTCCTGGCGCTCTCTATCTCTACGGCGGACAATTTCCCCTCATCCAGGGGGGATTCTGAAAACTGTTTCTCCAGCAAAATCTCCGAGAGAACTCTCAGCCTGGAGGCCTCGGCCTTTTCCAGATCGAGAAGGGCTTCACGATCATCCAGTTCAGCCAGCAGTTCTCCCTTCTCCACAAACTGTCCTTCCTCGACGTGCAATAATTTCAGCTTGCCGCTGGTTTCGGACCTTATCACGGTTTTCCGGTCTGTCACCGCCTCTCCCGGGGACCGGAGCTTGATGACCAGGTCGCCCCGCACGACCTCGGCCACTCGAACCGGCAGTGGGGACTGCATCGTTTCAGCGGATTCCTCAGCAAGGCTTTCCGTATTTTCCCGGCCGGGAAAAAGCAATCCCTTTTTAAAGCCGAGATAATAAACCAACAGTGCGGCGACAATAACGGTCAACGACAAAAACAATATTTTTTTTGGAAATATCACAGGCTCTCCTCTTGATTGTCTTTTTTGACAGCGCTTTTCAATAGGCCGTAGAATTCAGGGATGGCGGCTGTCACTCTATGCCAGTTGGGAAGGAGAACGGTCTCAGATGGATGTTCCCAAAAATCGGCTCCTGCTCGCTCGATGCCATGGGCAAAAGCCTCGACACAAATACATTCGCTGTGCCTGTCAAATTTCAAACCGTTGATGGCCGCATCATTCTCGTACCTGATGATCGTCTCCTGGGCGATGTTGAGGTAGATATTTCTCAGTGTATTAAAGAAGCCCACTGAAAACTGGACCCCCTCGAGAGCAAGATTTTGGAATATCGATTTGGCGATATCCACTGTCATTTTTAAAATACCGGTTTCCGGATCAGTAGGAACCAGAGGCTGATGTTTGTGCTCATAGGTATCGGCAATATCCACCTGGCAGATTCTGTTCAGAGCCATGCTCCGGTACACTTCAGCCAGCGTCCCCACTTCCAGCCCCCAGTCGCTGGGCATACGCATGGCTGTCGCCAAATCCCTGCGCAGGGCGATTTCTCCAGCCAGGGCATAACGGAAACTGTCCATGTACACCAGAAAAGGCAGGTATCCCAGAATCTTCTGGAGTGCCCGGATGAATGGCGTGAAGAACAGCCGTGTCGCCCGTCCATAGAGAGTGTCTGTCACCCGGCTATAGTACCCCTTGCAAAACTCTATATCCGTCCCCGATGAGGCGACAGGAAAACAGAGCCGGGCCAAGAGTTCCCGGCTGTAATTGACAATGTCACAATCATGAATAGCGATAACCCGGCTTTTTCTCCCGGCCAGCACATATCCCAGAGAAATCCAGACTGCCCTTCCCTTCCCCCCTCTTCCCGGACTGAGGTTGTTCGACTCAAGCTGAGCATACAGATCCTTCATCCGAGGTCCGTCGTTCCAAAGAATTACCAGGCGTTTTATATCGGAGAAATGGTTTTTCACTTCAATAAATTGTCTTTTGGTTGCCTTATCCAGACAGAGTACGATCTCACTCAAATAATTGACTTTTTTGATTGTCGCCATGATATTCGGCAGAGCGTCACTGGAGAATTCTCTGTACAGAGAAGGAAGGACAAGGGCTATGGGGCGGATTTTTGAAAATTCTTTGAGCTCGGCTTCCAGCTGTTTGACATCCTGCCTCCCAAGTTTATGGAAAGTGGTGATGACTCCATTCTGGAAAAAATCTGACATGATTCCCTCCTTGTCTGAAGAGATGGGGCGGCACAAGTTTCCTGCAGGGACTTCAGTCGGTGATTATAAAATAGAAGAAATAGGCGGCCCTGTCAACGCGGCCGAAAAATGTCTAGCTGTCCGCTTTGCGGATTCCCTCAAAAAGAGATTAATTTTGGCAGGCTGGGTAGGTTGGGACGGGGGCCGCAATGTCGTTCAACAATGCCCAAATCTTTCTTAGCCTCAGGATAGTTTATTTATTTGGGAGGTGGAGGCCGTGTCCTACCGGATAGCAGCCGGGAATAGAGACCGGCAGTCTGCCCAACACTTCGATCTCTCCGAAAACGGCTCTGGCCGCCGTCGCCTGGCCGAGTGGGGAAGGCCGGTAGGCACACAGATAGACATCGACATCGGGAAAATGGGTGAGATAGTAGGGACTACCAAATGAGACGACAGCGACAGGTGTCCCTCCCTGGACAATGCGGTTGATGAATTCGACATGGGCCTGATTCAAGCCGATGCTGCCTTTCCCGGACCTCAAACTTGAAAACAGAGCCACCAAGACCATGTCGAGGTCTTCAACTGTCTTTTCAACCTCATCCAAAAACTCTTTTCCCGTAGAGGCCTCCGCATAGAACTCAACGGCGTTGGGGATTCTCTTTTTTATTTCCCGGACAAAAGGCCTTCCCTCAAAATAGCCGCCGGGATCGCTGCTCAATGAATAGACCCCCAGCTTCAAATCTTGGTGGGAGAGAGGAAGCCAATCTCCGTCATTCTTAACCAACGTCATCGACTGTTCATAAATTTCTTCGGCCAATTGAAGATGGGCTGGAGCCGCCAGCTTCCTGCTCAGAATATCGACATCCACAACGCGGTCGGCATGAAGCCCGAGCATCGCCTTGGCTCGAAGAATCCGACTCACACTCTCATCGATTCTCGCTTCACCGATCTGCCCAGAGGTCACAGCCCTGAGCAGGGCCTGGACAACCAATTCTGGCTCTGGAGAAAGAAGAATGATGTCCACTCCTGCACGTACAGCTTGAACAGCGGCCTGCTCTTGCGAATAGAGTGTTGTGATCCCGCCCATACCCATCGAGTCCGATACGATCAGTCCTTTGAATCCCATTTTTTGTCTCAAAAGACCGGTCAGAATCGGCCAAGAAAGAGTGGCGGGCAGATCGGGTGAGGGATCGAGAACAGGAATCGAGATGTGAGCGGTCATCACCGCCTGTACGCCGGCAGCCACGGCCATCTGGAAAGGAAAAAGTTCAACCGTTTGCAAGCGGTTGAGATCCCCTTGAACGACAGCCAGAACATTGTGAGTATCGCTCTCGGTATCCCCATGTCCGGGAAAGTGCTTGGCTGTAGCGATCAGGCCGTTTTCCTGACAGCCTTTGATATAGGCCGCGGCCAGGCGGCCGACGTCCCCCGGATTTTCACCAAAAGATCTGGTGTTGATGATCGGATTGTTTGGATTGATATTGACGTCCACTACCGGAAAATAAGCCATATGAATTCCTACGGCTCTCGCCTCCAAAGCCGTGACTTTCCCCATCCGGTAACTCAATTCTTCCGAGCCCGTGGCACCGATGGACATGATAGGGGGAAATTGCGAGGCTCCTTCCAGTTGATTCCCTAAACCTCTTTCCAGGTTGGCGGCGATCAGAAGAGGAGTATCCGACAGCTCCTGAAGGGAATTCAACATAGCGGCCGTTTCATGGACATCACCGCTGTAGACGGCAAGGCCCCCGATTTTCAGAGTCTTAACCCAGGTCAGATACTTCTGCCAATCTGCTGAATCCCTGTTGACAAAATGTCCATAGAAGCCAAGACAGAGCATCTGACCGATTTTTTCCTCCAGAGAGAATCGGGATAAGGTCTGTTTGACCCAACGTGATTCACTGGACCCAAATTTCATCGAGGTCTGAATGACCACACGGGTACAACCGGTGCAGATGAGAAGAACAAGCAAAACGGTAGTCTGTTTCCAATATTTCATCGGTGACCTATTTCACTATATATCTAATTATAAAGAGAATAGAAAAAAAATAGATGAGCCAGTGGACTCTTTTTCCTCGCCCCGTGACCACGTTCAAAAAAGAATAAGAGATGAATCCGAAAGAAATGCCCTCGGTGATACTCAGGGTTAAAGGCATGATGATGATAGCCAGGAAAGCGGGGATCGCTTCAGTCAATTCATCCCAGTTGATCCATTTGACACACTTCATCATTAAATAGCCGACCATGATCAGTGCCGGAGCTATAACCGGGCGGAGGCTGGCTCCATCATGGATGTACTCCCCTCCAATCATCAGGGCAAGAGGGCTGAAGAAGAGCGCAACCAGAAAGAGAAATGAAGTGATCACATTGGACAATCCTGTCCGGGCTCCCTGGGCGATCCCTGTAGCACTTTCAATATAGCTGGTGACCGTCGAAGTTCCCAGGAGAGCACCACTGACCGTTCCAATTGCATCAGAGAACATCGCCTGATTGGCACGGGGGAGTTTTCCATCTTTGAGAAATCCCGCCGGCCCGCTCACTCCAATGAGTGTCCCCATGGTGTCAAAGAGATCGATCAGGAAGAAAATAAAGATGACCGTAATCAAACCGGTTTTCATTGCCCCCAGGATGTCGAGTTTGAAGAGAGTCGGCATAAGACTCGGTGGGGCGGAAACGATACCCTGATATTTGACGATCCCTAAGGGAAGCCCTAATATGGCCGTCCCCAGGATGCCCAAAAGGATCGCCCCTTTGACTCTGAGGGCCATGAGAAGAGAAATCAAAAGGACGCCGAATAAAACCAGTAAGACAGGTTTACTGGTCAGATCTCCAATGCCGACATAGGCGGCCGGGTCATCGACGACTATCCCCCCGTACTCCAGGCCGATGAGAGCGATGAAAAGACCGATGCCTACGGCGATAGCATGTTTAAGAGAGTCGGGCACAGAGGCAACCAGCCGCCCCCAGATCTTGAAGAGGGAAAGGAGGAGAAAAAGACTCCCGGATATAAAAACAGCCCCCAAGGCCACCTGCCAGGAATAGCCCATGACTCCACAGACGGTAACGGAAAAAAAAACATTGAGCCCCATGCCCGGCGCCAAGGCAATCGGGTATTTGGCCAAGAGTCCCATCAGAAGCGTCGCCAAAGCACTGGAAAGACAAGTGGCCACCATAACGGCCCCTTTGTCCATCCCGGTCAAAGAAAGCAAAGCCGGTTGAAGGAAGATGATGTAGGACATGGTCATGAAAGTGGTCACCCCCCCGATAACTTCCGTCCGGATCGATGTCTTGTTCTCTTCCAGCAGAAAAAACCGGTGAAGGAAGTCCTTCATCTTCCCTCCTAGTCTTCGAACTGAATCAGAGAAAAAATATTCACGTCGGGATGGGCGTTTTTGATGAAGGACACTCCATTGAGAAAGCTCAGTTCAACCACGGCTGCAAATCCTGCCACTGTGCCTCCCAGCTTTTTGACAAGATCGATGGCGCTGACCGATGACGATCCCGTGGCGATCAAATCATCGATAATAACCACTTGCTGACCTAAATCGACACTGTCCACGTGCGCCTCAAAATACTCGACGGCATATTCATTCGGAGCTTTGACACATAGAGTCTTGCCAGGTAACTTTCCTTTTTTCCTGATCAAAGTCAAACCAAGATTCAGCTGATGGGCCACGGGAGCCGAAAAGATAAAACCACGCGATTCAATCCCGGCGATTCTCTCGGCGCCTCTGTCTTTTGCCCATTCGGAGAGACGGTCGATCACAAAATTGAAGCAACTGCCGTCCTCGATAAGAGGCGCGATATCCTTAAAACCGATACCGGGTTTAGGAAAATCTTTGATCTCACGGATTTTATTTTTTACGCGATTTAGCATACTGAA
>CBFDBS010000191.1:0-5699 GCA_965603105.1 uncultured bacterium | reverse complement strand
GTGTTGCCTTTGAAGGCCGAATAGACGACCGAGCCCTGCAACTGCCAGTTGTTGGACATCTTCTTGTCGAAAGTCAGGATGAGTGCTGTGTATTCTCTTTTGGCATCTTCAGGATTTATGCCATAGTAAGTCCGTGTCGGGGCATAATCGGCCAAGCCGTAGGCAGTCATACTCTGATCGTCTTCTGTCCCCCATTCTCCGTCCCAGCCGGGATCGACAAAATCATAGGGAAGCCAGATGGGCCGATTCTGGTCATCTAGAGCATCAGGATCATAGCCGTTGTTCTTGTCCACATCTTCGACGATGTTCTTGTTCACTTTGTAGACGAATTGGAGCCCCAGCTTGAAGTTTTTGGCCAGTTCGTGCTCGATGCCTCCCGTAAATTCATGCATGTAAGGTGCCTTCAGGTCGTCGATATAGTACCTGTAATCGGGATTTTGAACATCATAACTTGTCAGCCTGTACTGATCGCCACTGGAATCGAGGTACTGAGGATCGACAGGTGATCCATAACTGCCGCCGGGTTTGGGAAGATCCATGTAGCCGTTTTTGTTCAGGTCGTACCAGTACCAGTTCATGGCTCCGCCGCTCATGATATTGCTGGCGTTGTACTTGGCGGACCAGATGGGCTCGTAGTAGCGGCTGAAAGACGCCTTTACCGCCGTTTTCCCGTCACCGAAGATGTCGTAAACGAGTCCGATTCTCGGCGAAAGGGTGGTGAACTCGACGATTTTTTTGTAGGGGGTGGTGATGGGATCGAGAGCGGAGACCTGATTGAACTCGATGTCGGGATCGTTGTGATACTGATCGTTCAGCGCTTTGAGCAGGATGTTGGGGTCGGCATTCAGATCGGGATTCATGAACTCCGGACCGACGTTATACCTGTCGTACATAGCTGGACGTATCTGTTCGGGTTCGTACTGGTAGCCGTAATCGAAACGCAGACCGATGTTAACCGCCAGCCTGCCGGAAACGATGCTGTCCTGGGCAAAGGCGGAGAACCGGCGGGTGTTGTCATATTTCCAGACAACACCTTTCTCGGCAAAAGGACGCATCCTGAGCCTGCCCCTTCTCCCCGAGGTCGAGTAGTAATACTTGTCACCGGCGTTGTAATCTCTCCAGTAGGTGTAGTAAGGATTGTCACCTAACTCAAAGCCCTTGTATCTGTCGAGTCCGTAGATTGTGCCTTCGTATTCGGCACCAAATTTCAATTCATGGCTGAGTCCCAAGAAATTATCGGCGAAGTGGGTCAAGGAAACCGAGGCCAGGGCTTTTTCACGCTTATAATCGTCACCGTAATAGGTATTCCCCCAGGTGATTTGGTACTTCCGGTCATAGACCTGATAGTTGTTAGAGAACTCCGGCCTCATGTTGATAGGAAAGTGGCGGTTGACATATGTCCCGCGGACATCGACGAACGTGTTCTGGTTTAAAACCCAGTTGATCTGGTGTGTCGTGGTGTGGGTGTTCTCATGATCCCAGATGATTGTCAATGCAAAACTGTAACTGTTACCGCTTCTGTTCGAATAAACAGGTTCATAGATATTGTTCCAGTGGTACATACCCATATAACGGATGTTGGGGGCGAGTTGGAAGGTCAGCTTGCCAAAACCCAGCCACTCCTGATGTTCAAAATCATAATGCTCCAGTTCCTCTGGAGTGAATGTCCCATCCCTCAATTCGATGTTGGCCAGCCGGACATCATGTGTCTCAGGATTGACTTGCCCCCAGTCAAGACGGCGGCCGTTGACGAAGAACCAGAGCCTGTCCTGGATGATGGGACCGCCGAAGCTCAATGAGCCGTCGAAGTAGTTCTTGAATGATTCGGGTGCATTGACATTGACCGCATCGAGATCTTCATCGGATATGAGATTCTGGGTGAAAGCGTCGCCGGTGAAATAAGCCGCAGCACTTCCGGAGAACTTGTTTCCACCGGATTTAGTAACGATGTTAACCACCACGGAGTCGGCCTGTCCGACCTCGGCCGGAAGCGATCCGATCCCGAACTCAATCTCTTCGTAGACATCGACATTGATGTTGGTCATGGGATAGAAAGTGGCGGGATCGTTCATGGGGACACCGTCCAGCTGGTAGAGCTGGCTCCTAACCGTTCCTCCGAGGATGGAGGATGTTCGGCGGTAATCGACTCCCTCCGAAATAGCGCCCGGGATAGAGTTCTGGATTCCGTACAGATCGCGGTTCATGGGGATAGTCGCCAGAAATTCACTGCCGTAGTGGACACTGACTTTCGAAGTTTGCACATCGACCACAGGCGAAGCAGCTGTGACTGTAACTTCCTCTTCGATTGTCGTCTGCGATAGGACGATGTGAACATCGGTTGTCCTTCCAACCTGAACACGCAGGCCGCCCCGGGTCGTGGTTTTGAACCCGGGCATCTCGACTCTGATTTCAGCCTCCCCCGGACTCAGGGAGGGAAAGCGGAATCGTCCCATTTCACCGGTCACATAGGTCAAGATGCCCATGATTCCGGTTCCAGTAAGAGAAACAGTAGCACCAGGAAGGACGTTTCCTTCCTCATCGGCGACCGTGCCGGAAATGGATCCCGTTTGACTCCCTTGGGCAAAACCTATAGATGTCAGCCCCAGAGTTAACAACAGAATCAGTGCACCATTCAGAATTTTGCTCTTCATAATACCTCCTTCTATTGGATTTGAGTTATATTCCTCCTTGTCCCAATGTTTTTCTCGTATGAACACCACCTCCTTTCAATTTCGCCCCCCTTTCTCCTGATTTTTGCGACTGTTTATCAATTAGCAGCTTCCAGTTGCTTTTGATCAGAGATTTTAGGGCTCGTTTGTCTTTATCCTCTAAGGCCCGCAGGATTTTCTTGTGGTCCTCTATGGACCTCTCCAAAATCTCGGGCTCTCGAAACGCCGTAATTCGGGAATAGGTGTACCTCATCAACTGACCATGAACGGATTCGATCGTTTTTTGCAATATTGGATTGGGAAGGACTTCCCAGATTGTGCGGTGGATAGAGGTGTTGATTTCCAGATACTTTTCTATGTCGTTCGATTGTCCCGCCTGCTCCATCTGTTTTGTAAGCTCCTTCAATTTCTGCACGTGTTCAGGCTGAATACAATCGACGGCATATTTTATGGCGATTGAATCGAGTTCGGTCATAACTTGAAGGATATTTATCAGTTCTTCATACGAAATTTCTTTGACAACGGTTTTCCGGTGGGAATCGACGAATAAATAGCCCTCTGCAGCCAAGCGAAGTACGGCTTCCCGAACAGGAGTGGTGCTGACACCAAACATCCTGGCGATGTCTTTTTCGATGACACGCTGGTTGGCTTTCAGTTGGTTGGAAACAATCGCTTCTTTTATATAATTGTAAATGGCCTGGCTGAGTGTCTTAGAAATATTGGAGTTTCCAAAAGCACTTTTAGTGAGAGGCATTTTATATTTTATAAAATATAAGAAAACAGATGCAAAAATCATGCCAGAAACAGCTAATTTTGTATGTTATTCATATATAGCCAATTCAATAATCGCGCGATCTTTCTCCATAGCCAGGAATCCATAAATTTGGATTCATGTTCAAAATGATGAATCCCGCGCCCTCTTTTTTGTCCGTCCGGAAATGGACATTAACTGTCAACATATGAAACACATTTTGATCTTTTCTCTTCCGTGGGATATTTTTTTTTAGTTTTCAAAGACTCCTGAGCATTTCCAACACCAAGAGGTGAGTTGGAGCATTTCAGTTGACATCAGGCCGGCATTATTTTTAAATGACCTCCTCAGATGATTATTTATGTCATTAGAAAGAGCAAGTTCTTCACAAAGACCGTCTCACATGTCCTATCCAACAGGAGGGAAAAAAAATGAAAGACAACCGGAAGGGAAATAATTTGAACCGGAGGCAGTTCCTCAAGGCAGCCGGTGCCGGGAGCGCTGTCCTGGGGAGTGCCGGCCTGGGCTTTTTCGGTTATCAGTCCGGAAGAGATCCAGAAACCTACACCGGTTGGGAAACATATGAAGGCGCCCAGCAAACTTTCAACAGAAAAAGATGGAGTGTGAACGAACCGACCTATAAAAAAGTAGGGCCCACAACTAGGGCAGATGCTCGCACCGAAGTTATCTTTTCCCGGCGGCCAAGATTTTCCAGCCAGTGGAAGGACGAAACCGGTCTGGATGGATTGGATCCCGTCCTCCAAGACTACTACCGCCGGCATCCGGAGGACTTAGAACTCGACCTCTACGCAATAAAAGAAATCGCGCCCAAACAGAGGGCCGACATGCAGAAATATGGCCATCAATTCATCCTGGCCACGGCCTGGTCGAATGCCATGGGCGCCGTTTCCCCACAGCGCATCAATTCTCCGCCGGAAGAGTCGGATTTCTTCCTGAACCGCCGGACGGGGAAACCTATGGATCCTGTCAAGATGAAGAGTCCCGATAAAACGTCAAAACTGATCAAAAAAATCGCTCACGAACTGGGCTCTACGTTGGTCGGAATCGCCAAACTGAATCCGGATTGGGTCTACCTCTACCCCATGCGCGGACGGGGATTCGATTCGGAGAAAGAAATTGAAATCCCCAAGCACTGGCAGTATGCGGTTGTTGTCGGCACTCCCATGTCCTGGGATCCCATGTACGCCAATCCCAATTACGGGACTTCAAACGATGCCTATTCCCGGTCGAGGATCATCGCCTTTCGGGTGGCCTCCTTTATTAAACAGCTGGGATACGGGGCCCGGCCGCACACTCCCGGCACCGATTATGACCTCATGGTTCCCCCCATTCTGGTGGATGCGGGCATTGGCGAACAGGGCCGCCCTTCGATCGTCATCACACCCGAACTTGGCTGTAACTTCAGGCCGGCCGTCATCACCACCAACATGCCCTTGATACCGGATAAACCCATCGACTTCGGTGTCCAGCGTTTCTGCAAAACCTGCAAAATCTGTGCCGAGCAGTGCCCCAGCGGCGCCATCTCCATGGGCGGCCCGGTAGAAGAAAGGGGATACATGAGGTACAAGCTGGATACGGCTAAATGCCTCAATTTCTGGGACTCAAATCTTGGGAGTATGGGCTGCCGCATCTGTGTTGCCGTTTGCCCCTACACCCGGAAAGCCAACTGGTTGCACAGGGCCGCTTTGGATGTGACCATGAACGATCCCACCGGCTTATCGGACACGGTCCTCACAGCTCTTCAGAAGCGCTTCTATCCCGGTCCGGATCCCCAGAAGTACTACATGCCTTCTATGGGTGGGGAAAACGCTTCTTACCGGAAACCGCCCTGGTGGCTCAAAAGCGAAGACTTCATCGATTTCTAAAGGAGAAGAAGGATGGAATTTTTCACAAGCGGAATGTTCTGGTTTTTGGAAGGAATTTTCTTCTGCCTTTTTATAATCGGCTTCAAGCTCTGGGGGGAAGATAAAGGCCTGGTCATGCCCTTCTGGAAATGGATTCTCCTCGGCATCTGGATCGTTCTGTTCGGTTTTACGATCGCCTTTGTGGGCACCAGCCTGGGAGAAAATGAACCCAACGCGGCACTATTTGGCGGTATTATCTTCGGGCTCATTTCACTGGTCTCCGGAGTTGGGCTTTGGAGGATCATCAAACACAGGCAGAAAACGTTATCGGAAAAGGCCCAAAACTCGAATAACTGAACTGAGGCTTTTTAGAACTTTAGATTTTTGACGACTCTGATTTCTCTTTGAGTTTGA
>CBFDBS010000190.1:0-5761 GCA_965603105.1 uncultured bacterium | reverse complement strand
GGCCGGATCATCTCGGAGACCATCCGCATCCCGCCGATGAAGGAAGGGGAAATAACGGCGTCAGCCCCGGCTTTTTCCATCTTTCTGTGTGATTTGATGTCGATTTCTTTGGTGATGACGCGAATATGGGGATTGAGGTCCTTGGCTGTGAGGGTGACGAAGAGATTCTCTTCATCCGTGGGAAGAGAGAGGAGAATACCCTTGGCTCTCTCAATGCCGGCCGAAATTAGCGTTTGATCCTCAGTGGGATCTCCATTGACGAAGGAAAATTCGCCCAAAGAAGAGAGTTTTTCAAGTTTCTCGTTCGAAGGTTCCACGATCACAAATTTTTTCCGTGTCAGGAGAAGCTCGCTGATGATTGTCTGCGCCGTCGAATCCGAGCCACAGATGATATAGTGATCCTTGAGCTTGGATATATGTTTGTCCATTTTTTTTCTCCACAGGATGTTCTTCAATTCTCCCTCTATGACAAAGGCAGTAATGGAAGTAATAGCGAAGGCGATGGTTCCCAGGCAGAAAACGATGAAAACCGAGGCAAAAATACGGGCTCCTGGATTGGAGGCCATGTCGACAACTTCTCCATATCCCACAGTCGAGATAGTGATGACTGTCATGTAAAGGCTGTCCGCCCAGGACCACTTTTCTCCTCCAAGCGTCTTGAAACCGACAACGCCGCCAAAAAAAACAAAAACAAATATCAAGAGGGAGGCGAAGATCTTTCTTCTATTTCCCATGTCATGACCTCATCTTGTCGAAAGGCTCTAGCTTCTCCATTTGAGCATCAGGGCTTTCAACCGCTTCAGGATAGAATTCTTGTTGCAGCTCTCTTTGATATCCTTGGCTGAGAGTTCTTTGATCTGTTTGAAAAATTCCTGATTCTTCGTGTTCCTTGAGCTTACGATTTCCGCCACCTGGTCGGCGAATGAGGGATTTTTGGCCAGGAGGTGGGCAAAATCGTGGGCCGTTATTTCGAGCAATTCCGATTCCTCTTCGATGTATCCGGCTGCTATCCTCGGCATCCCCGTGAATAGGGACATCTCGCCGAAAAGACCGCCCTGCTCCACGAAAAATTCTTTTCTGTATGATTTTTTGTTCTCGACATAGGTGATAACCCCTTTCAGACGACCGGAAGCGACGACGTAGCAGCTTTCTCCTTTGTCTCCCTGACGGATGAGAGTTTCTCCTGCTGAATATCTTTTTCTCTGAACAGAACCGGCCAGTTCTTTGATTTGATCGTCCGAAATCGTCTCCCCAGGGGCGTCTGATTTCAAGAACTGGAAAAATTGAGAATTCTTCAAATGCTTGAAATTTATTTCCAGCTCTTCTTTCTCCACAGATATTCCCCTAATCCCCCGGACCGATTTGAGGACATCGGTCACTTTTTCACTCAAGGGTATGGGGATTTCAATTCCCTCTCTCTTCAGCTTGTACCAGATGAGCTGGCCCACTTTGCTCAAAATCAGATATTTCCGGCTGTAATCGGAGATCCAGAATTTCAGGATATAGGAAACTCCGAAATCGTCGAAGCCTTTGATATGCACTTCCGGGGCCGGCGTGCCGAGAATATCGGGGACATCCGATGCGGCGGCGTTAAGAGCCTGGATGACTGAAACAGGAGGCGCATTGTAGCTGATCTTTAAAGGGAAGAGGATGCTCGTGTTCTTATCCGGCTGGGAATAGTTGATCAAAATTTCTGATGCTATGACATTGTTCGGGATGACGACAATGTTAGAAAACCGGTCGATAATTTTGGTCTCTCTCCAGTTTGTCTCGATGACTCGTCCCTCGTTTGACGTGCCTACCTTAATCCAATCCCCGTTGTTCAGAGTATCGGTTATATGAATCGAAAGACCGGAGAATATGTTTCCCAGCACTCCTTGAAGGGCAAGCCCCAAAATCATTGTCAGCACAGCTGATGTCGCTAAAAATGGGGTAATGTTGATCCCTAAAACTCCATTGAGAATGACAAAAAAGATGATCAGGTACAGGATGAGCAGGATAAAACTGTGCAGGACTTTGGGCAGGGGAAAGGCAAGCCGCCGCTTGACATACCACAGTCGCAGCAGTGAATCGATAAGACGGACGATAACCACGATGAGGAGAAAAATGATAACGGCATGGATATATTTGAGCAGTTTCTCGCTGATCGACAGATATCCTTGGGCAGCGGTGAATTTAAGGAAATAAGCCGCCAGGAGAAAGACGAGAGGGGGGATCAAACGGGAGAAATGAGAGGCTGGCGTCCCTCTATTCGTACCTAAAAACTTTTTGAACAGGAGATGGAGTCCGTAAGACAGAACGGCTGCGATCACGAAGGCAATGAGCACGATCAGAAGGCCTGAATAGAAATTAGAGAAGGTCAATTGCGGATCATTCATAGTCCATCACCTTTGTATTTCTTGATTCTCTTCCATTTAGTGTGGGAAAAGACTTGGAATGGATGAAGCGACATTGAAGATTTAGCTTTCGGAATCCGCTCTTGGAGGGAATCCTAAGGGACGGCAAGCATGTATTGAGCCTGGTAGGGATTGTCGAAAGTGAGGCTGAAGAACGCTTGGTTATCTTTTGCTGTAAGAGCTTAGATGCGAGTTGCGCAGCCGCCGAGAAGAGCGAATGGAGAATAGCGTCAAAAATCTTCAGGGAGCGAAGCCATTTCAAGTACTGCACCCATACAATATGGAAGAGGGCCTCTTTCTTCAACATTGATTGAAACTCCTCTCTCCTTTGGCTCCGTACGTCTTCGGAAATTCCGTTTTTGCCTCAGCTAGGAAGCGGTTGATCTGGTTGTCTGAATGTTTCGGATTGAAATGAGAGAGGAAGAGTTTTGAGACTTTTGCTTCCGCGGCCAGGCTGATTCCCGCTTTCCATGTGCTGTGTCCCCAATTCTTTTTTCCCCGCTCATACTCTTCCGGAGTGAACATGGCATCATAAATAAGATAATCGGCGTTGGCGGCGAATTTGACTAATCCATCATCGACACCTTTGGCCGGGTGCTCAGTGTCCGTAGCCAGCACGACGGACTCCCCTTTTTGAATCAAGCGATAAGCCAGAGCGCCCTGGGGGTGGCGGAGGGCGTGCGTTTCTATTTTAACATCTTCGATGGTCAAACCATCAGGTGGAATCCTTTTGAAAACTTTCTTTGCCTCCGTTTTTTTGAAATGAACAGGGAAATATTTCCCGCCCATAAAACCCGACAGAATTTTCTCGACTCTGGCAGGCTCGATTGTGGAGTAAAAAGTTATGGTGCACTTCGAAGAGTAAAGAGGGCCGAAAAACGGGAGACCTATGATGTGGTCCAGATGGAAGTGAGTCAGCAGCAGATGAAGAGAATATCCTTCGGAGGCATTCTTTTTCACCAAATTCTCGCCAAATTTTATGATCCCTGTTCCTGCATCCAAAAGAATATGTTTTTCATTTGACAGAAAAAGAGAAGAGCAGGATGTGTGGCCTCCAAAGCTGTTGAATTTATTGTCCGAAACAGGATGTGACCCGCGGACTCCCCAAAAAGTATATTTCACGTGAATTTCACCATTTATTTGATTTTGAGTTCAAACACTCCGTCCCAGCCGTCGGGAGGCGGAGATTTTTTAAAAAGACGCACCCTGTCCAAGTATATCTGGGCTAACATATCATCTCCCTGCTTCTGTAACAACACTTCGGCTTTTTCCCAGTCTCGGGCTTCGTAGGCCTGAAGCGCCTGCTGAAAAACTTCAACCTTTTCCAACAAATGGTCTTTCACCTCTCCCTTCTCTCCGAAGATTTCATACACTTTGATTGGTTTTTGTTTCCCTACGACTCTGATGATATCCACACGGCGGCCCACCATCCAATTTTGAACCTGCCGGTATGTTTCCTCTCCGATAAGGACAGGCACTTTGTACTGTTTACATGCTCCTTCGAGACGGGATGCCAAATTGACCGTGTCGCCGATGGCCGTGTAGTCGAAGCGGTCACGCGAACCCATATTCCCGACGATAACCGGCCCGGAGTTCAGCCCTATGCGCTGGCTGAGATTGCAACCGTATTCCTTATTGAAAAAGGGCTGAAGCTCGGCCAGTTTTGCCTGGCACCTCAGGGTCGCCCGGCAGGCCCGGAGGGCATGGTCAGGCTGGAGAAGGGGGGCGTTCCAGAAAGCGATGACCGCGTCTCCTTCGTACTTATCCAGAGTACCCTGGAAGGAAAGGATGATATCCGTCATTTCTGTCAGATAGGCGTTCAGAAGGTTGACCAGGACCTCTGGGGAAAGCTTTTCTGATATGGCTGTGAAACCGGCCACATCCGAAAAAAATGAGGTGATCTCCCTTTTCTCCCCCCCCAGACACAGCAGGTCCGGGTTCTCGAGAACCTGCTCGATGACATGGGGAGACAGGTAGTACCCGAAAACGCTTTTGATGAATCGTTTTTGCCGGCCTTCGAAGACGTAGTTCAGCACTGAGGCGCTGGAAAAGCTCAGGATGACTGCGCTTAAAGGAGGAACCATATCGAGCCAGAGGCCTGAAAAAAAGGCTAAAACTGAGGCCGCCACTGGCAGGGCGAGACAAAGGAAAAGAAAAAGAAGAATTTTACTTGTCTTTTTCAAAGCGGAGATTCCTATCCCTGTCAGTACAGCGAGAAAGAGGACATACATGAACAAAAGGATTTGTGGAAAAACGGAAATAAAATCTCCGTTAAGGAGATTATCGGCGACTGTCGCCTGGATCTCGGGACCCGGAAAAACTGCGCTCAGGGGAGTGGAACGCAAGTCATAAAGACCGGGCGCACTCGTCCCGAAAAAAACGATCTTGTCTTTAAAATCTTCGGGAGAGATTTGGGGAGGTTTTCCTTCTTCCATCAAAGCCCAAGAGTTGATGATGGCGGCTGCTGAGTAGCTTTTGTATGTTCCTTGAGGACCATGATACCGGATAATCATCCGCCCTGCCCTGTCTAGAGGTATCCGCCTGTCTTTGAGCAGAAATCGGCCTTTTTGGTCTATGTTGAAAACACCCCCTTCCGAAAAGTCCACGACACTCAGGGCCAGCGCGGGGATCAGTGTGTTCTGCAGGGAAAACAAGAGCGGGATCCGCCGGTAAATGCCGTCTTTATCCAGTTTGAAATTGACGTTCCCGACGGCTCTGGCCGAACCGAGAATCTCGTCAATGGGGAGCGTGACGGAGCCCATATGTTGAAATCTGTCCGGTTCAATTCCTGCGGAGGACTTTGTGTTTTTCAAGAGCAGAGACGGAGGTATTTCAACCGGATTCCCTTCTTCCTCACTCAGAAATCCGGCCAGGAAGGTGTCTCCAAATTCTTTTATGGACCGGGCGAACTCAAGGTCGTCATCGACTCCATAAGGAGAGCTTTCGGAAAAAATCATATCAAAAACACATGCCCGGGCTCCCCCTTCCTGCAGAAAACCGAGGACGGCCGAATAGATCTGGCGCGGCCAGGGCCAGGAGAGGCCTTGGTGTTCCTCATAGACATCGAGACTGTATTGGTCGACCAGGATGAGAACGATATCCGGGCTGGCCTCAGAAGTCTTCGTCAACAGAGCCAGCCTTAAATCCCAGGATTTCCATTCGAGAGGGCTAAGCAAACCAAGGAGGATCAGGAGCCAGACAAAAAGAAAAACGCAACAACCGATCACCAGTCCCCGGAGCGCACTTTTCCTTAAGAAAGGGAGGTTGTTTCCTTTTGTCCCCATTTAGCTCTCAGGATGACACTAGAACTAGCCTGACCTATTCATGAATTTAGCCGACACTGTATTCAATCTTCTCTGTAATCT
>CBFDBS010000189.1:0-5773 GCA_965603105.1 uncultured bacterium | reverse complement strand
TTACAGCAAGAGATAACCAGGTGTTCCTCAGTCTCACTTTCGAAAATCCCTGTCAGGCTCAATACATGCTCGCCGTCCCTTCGGATTCCCTCCAAGAGCGGATTCCGAAGGCTAAATCTTCAATATCGCTTCATCCATTCCAAGTCTTTTCCCACACCTTATGGGGGAGAATCAATTAAATGATTTTCTTCCCTATAGGGGGTAGATCATGCCAATAGAAGAGAACCGTTTTGATCAACAGAATGAAAGCGAACAAAAAAAAAGGCCTCGAGCCGGAACTCGAGGCCTTCTATTGCTTCTAGCGGGACTCAGTACATGTCAGGGGAAGGGGGAGCGGGGTATTTGGATCCCTTGTCCTCTTCGGGCAGATCGGCGATCAAGCCTTCAGTGGTCAAGAGAAGTCCGGCAATACTGGCAGCATTCTGGAGGGCAGTGCGCACGACTTTGGTCGGATCGAGAACGCCGGCTTTAACCAGGTTCTCGTATTTTTCATTTAGCGCATTGAATCCGGAATCCTTTTCCTGCTCTTTGACTTTCTCGACAATGATTGAACCTTCGTGGCCCGCATTGTTGGCGATCTGGCGCATGGGTTCCTCAATGGATCTTTTAACGATATTGACACCGATGTTCATATCGCCTTCGACTTTCAGTCCCTCTAAAGCCTTTTGGCTTCTGAGTAGCGCCACTCCACCGCCCGGCACTATTCCTTCTTCAACGGCGGCTTTGGTGGCATGCATGGCGTCTTCGACTCTGGCCTTTTTCTCTTTCAGTTCTGTTTCGGTGGCGGCACCGACTTTAATGAGAGCCACTCCGCCGACCAGCTTGGCCAGTCTTTCCTGCAGTTTTTCCCGGTCATAATCGGAGGTCGTATCTTCGATTTGAGTTCTGATCTGTTTGATACGGGCCTGCACTTCTTCGGACTTGCCTATCCCTTCGACGATTGTGGTGTTGTCTTTGTCGATGACAACCTTGTTCGCCTCTCCTAGCCAGTCGATGGTCACATTCTCCAGTTTGACGCCGATATCCTCGGTGATCACCTTTCCACCGGTCAGGACGGCGATGTCTTCCAGCATGGCTTTCCGTCTGTCACCAAAACCGGGGGCCTTGACGGCCGCACAGGAAAAGGTGCCCTTGAGCTTATTGACCACCAGTGTCGCCAGGGCTTCACCTTCAACTTCTTCGGCGATGACCAAAAGCGGCTTGCCCATTTTAGCGACGTTCTCCAGCAAGGGAAGGAACTCCCTCAAATTGCTGATCTTTTTCTCGTGAAGGAGAACCACGGGATTCTCAAGCACGCATTCCATCCTGTCAGGGTCGGTGATAAAATAGGGGGAGAGATAGCCGCGGTCGAACTGCATGCCCTCGACGATTTCCATTGTCGTCTCCAGGCCTTTGGCCTCTTCAACCGTGATCACTCCGTCTTTGCCGACCTTGTCCATGGCCTCGGCGATAATCTTGCCGATGGACAGGTCGTTATTGGCTGATATGGAGCCGACCTGAGCGATCATATCACCAGTGACTTCCCGGCTCAAACCTTGCAGTTCTTTGACAACTTCTTCAACCGCGCGGTCGATTCCCTTTTTAATCAGGTTCGGATTGGCCCCGGCCGTGACATACCTCAGCCCTTCAGCATAAATTCTCTGAGCCAAAACGGTGGCTGTGGTTGTCCCGTCTCCGGCCACATCCGAGGTCTTGGATGCGACTTCCTTAACCAGCTGGGCACCCATGTTCTCCAGGGGGTCCTTGAGCTCGATCTCTTTGGCCACGGTCACACCGTCCTTGGTGCTGGTGGGAGAACCGAACTTCTTGTCCAAAACGACATTCTTTCCCCTCGGTCCAAGTGTCTCTTTAACAACATTGCTTAAAATATTGACGCCTCTCATAAGCGCCTGTCTCGCTTCATCTCCGGTTATAATTTGTTTTGCCATTATTGCTCCTTTTTCCTCTATCTGGTGATCTTGGCTAAGATCTCTTCTTCACGGACGATGACATATTCCACATCCGCAATGTTCACTTCGGTTCCACTGAATTTTCCGATGAGAACCTTATCACCTTTCTTGACATCCAAAGGAATCACCTTTCCGTCTTCTGTCACGCGGCCTTTACCCGCCTCGATGACTTCCGCTTCCTGGGGTTTTTCTTTGGC
This sequence comes from uncultured bacterium, assembly GCA_965603105.1. Taxonomy (GTDB): domain Bacteria; phylum Acidobacteriota; class Aminicenantia; order Aminicenantales; family Aminicenantaceae; genus CBFDBS01. The sequence goes on along the minus strand of CBFDBS010000189.1, from coordinate 3,627 downwards.
CGTGTCGGGAATGATAATTCCACCCTTGACTACTTCCTTCTCTTCCAAACGTTTAAGAAGGACTCTGTCGTGTAAAGGCATTACATTCATTTATTACCTCCTAAAGATTTTTTGTAATTTATTAGCAGATCAAACTCAGGTTTGCTAAATATACAGCAAAACATCCCGGCTGTCAAGGGGGAAAATGAATTTATTTGGCACTCTCTGTGATAATCTGCTAAATTTGGCGAAAAAAGTGAGATTCAAGGCGGAGGAAACAAGCCAGTTCCCAAAATTCACATCATTTTGATGCGCAGGGTTCTGGTCAGGTTGTGGAGCGTGTTGCGGTGCAAACCCAGGGCTTTGGCCGTTTTGGTCTTGTTTCCTTTGTATTTTTTGGAGGCTGTTTCAATATAAATCTTTTCAAATTCCTTCAAAACTTCCTTGAGAGGAAGCTCACTATCGACCAACTCCCTGATCAAATCTTCCATTTTCTGATGAATGCTGACCGGCTTAGATTTCTCTGGCATCTTTTTCCTTCCCTTGAACCAAATCCTGGTAGGCCTCATTGAACTTGATCTTCAGTTCTGCCGGAATGAGGTAGAAAACGGCTTTCGTCACCTCCGCGCAGTACGGGGCCAGCAAAGACTGCTTCAGGGCGTCTGTGTTGAAGGGGAAGGCAAATAGGCCGAAGACAAAGACTCCGCAGATGAGAACTCCCTTCAACAGGCCGATCGCCCCACCAAAAAATCTATTGATGAACTTGAGAGGGCCTCTTATCATTTTCGTAAAAATGAATGACAGAATCCCTCCCATGAGGATGACAAGAAAAAAAATGGCGATGAAACCCAAGAAACTGTTGAGAGTTTCGTTTTTGATCCATGTATGAAAAAACTCGGTGCCCACTGGGTAGTAGTTGACGGCCAGGATCAATCCGATGACAATAGCCAGAAGGCCGATGACCTGTTTGACAAAACCTCTTAAAATCCCGAAAAGCACGGTTACGACAAGAATCACAAGCAGGACAATGTCAATCCAGTTGAAATTCATTGGATCCTCCTTTTTTTCAATTCTTCAACCATCCAATATCTGCCCTCCTTGACCGTCCCAAAAGGGACATGAGGCTTGATCGAACCATGAAAATCAGATCCGGCAGTGGGCACAAGATCCAGCTCCCTGGCTATCTCAAGATAATATTTTTTCTGCCTGTCATCATGATAGGTGGTATAGACTTCTATTCCCATAAGCCCGTGCTCCTTTAGTCGAACCAAATCCTTTCTCTCCGTTTTCTGGAAATCCGCGCCGGGATGGGCCACCACAGGAACTCCTCCAATCTCCGGCACCTTAGCCAGAACATCCAGAAGGCCGATATTCCGTCTGGGCACGGAAGCCGGCTTTCCTTCCATGAAATGGTCCCTGTAGAAATGATAGGGAGCGAACATTCGGTGGTCTCCCCTCAAGTATTTCTCGAATCCGGCCAGCCTCTCCTTCTCGGCTTTTCTCAAAATCACTTGGGCGATGGTCACGCCCAGAGGCGGGAATGGGTCGGAAGCCTCAAGGACCTCTTCCCAATCGATGTCATACCCCAGTTTCTGCAACTTTTCAACTCTCTCTTTCGCCTCCACTCTTCTTCTCTCCGCTACTTCCGTGACCAGAGAGCGGAGTACCGGATTCTCCCATTCCACAAAAGGAAGGAGGAGATGAAACTCGCGCTCCCCAAAAACCGTCGTCAGCTCGATGCCGGGGATAACCTCCACTCCCTCCACACGGCCTCGCCGAATGGCCTCCGGATAGGCCGCAACCGTATCGTGATCGGCAATCGAAACCGCCTGAAAATTCGCCTCTTTGGCCAAACGGAGGATTTGAGCCGGAGATAAATCCCCGTCACTGCTCCGGTTGGAGTGGATATGAAGATCGATCCGACCTTTCATCAGATCTTATATCTCATTTTTTCCAGTTAAACGCCTGTATATATCGTGGTATTTTTCAGACGTCTTGGCTACGATATCTGCCGGAAGTTCGGGGGGAGGAGAGTTTTTATCCCAACTCATTTTCTCCAGGTGGTCTCGGACAAACTGCTTGTCGAGGCTGGGCTGCGAACAGCCCGGAGCGTAGCTTTCCAGAGGCCAGAATCGGGAAGAATCGGGCGTAAAGATCTCATCGACGAGGACAAGGTTTCCGTTGAGAAGACCGAATTCGAATTTTGTATCCGCAATGATGATCCCTTTTGTTAAGGCATACTCCGACGCCTTCATATAGAGCGACTTGCTCACTTCCTTGATCTGCAGGGACAACTCTCGGCCGATTGTTCTCTGCATCTCTTCAAGCGAGATATTGATGTCATGCCCCTCCTCCGCTTTGGTGGCGGGAGTGAAAATGACCTCTTCCAGTTTATCGGCTTGCTTCAGTCCCGGAGGAAGTTTAACCCCGCTGGTCTCCCCATACGTCTGGTAGTCTTTCCATCCCGATCCCTCCAGGTACCCCCTCACCACACACTCAACGGGAAGCACTTCGGTTTTTTTGACCAACAGAGACCTTTTTTCCAGCATCTCTCTGTATTTTTGAAGGACAGGAGGAAATTCGTCGAAATCGGCGGCATTGACGTGGTTCGGGCAGAGAGAAGAAGTGTACGAAAACCAAAAAACCGAAAGCTGGGTGAGTATTTTCCCTTTATCCGGGATAAGAGAAGGGAGCACCCAATCAAAAGCCGATACCCGGTCGGAAGCGACGAACAGCAGGCTGTCATCCAACTCGAAAACGTCCCGGACTTTACCCTTTTTAAAGACGGGGAGTTCGGGAATACTTATTTCTCCATACGTTTTTTTCATTTGATCCTAGCTCCGAGAGATGGATTTCCCTTAGGATAAAAAAAAAGAATTCAAAAATCAAATGAAATAGACATCCCTGTTCAATCTTCTATTGAAGGAGGCCGATAAAATTGAGCATCCGGCCGGAAGAGTGGGGGTCTCGGCGATAGGAATAGAATTTCACATCGCAGCGAGTGCAATGGGGGATGGAATATATATTCTCGTTCCTGACACCACATGAACGCAGCTGCTGACGGTTGGCTTGTCTCAAATCGAAAAGGTATTTGTCCTTCCGCAGCGGCTGGGGTTTGAAGAGACTCGAATCATGTCCGGTACGGCCGAAGCTCAGCCTCACATCTTCCCCCACTTCATAACAGTCCAGCCCTATCGAGGGACCGAACGCCGCCTGCAAAGAGGCCGGATCACACCCGTATAACAAATCCATTTTCCGGATGGTTTCGGCCACCAGCCCGAGGCTCGTTCCCCTCCAGCCGCAATGGACCGCTGCTATGGCCCTCGGCCTTTCAGACAGAATCAGCACCGGCAGACAGTCAGCGGTCTTGATAAGGAGAAGCAGGCCCGGACGATCGGTCAGCAGAGCATCCCCGCTCAGTTCGATTTGGGGAACGTCTAGGAGAGGATGAATAATGTCGGAATGAATCTGCCGGAGATGGACAGGAGTGAATCCTTTCATTTTATGAACGGCGTTCAGATCGTCTTCCGTCAGGTCTCGGGTGCCGAAGCCGTGGATGACGGAGGGATTGGACTTCCATTCCTCCACAGTGAGAAACTTGAAATTTGCGGCCGATTGTTTCATTCCTCGTTCTCTTCCTCCTCTTTC
>CBFDBS010000188.1:0-5777 GCA_965603105.1 uncultured bacterium | reverse complement strand
GAGGGCTTTATAGGCATCCGTTCCGAACATATAAGAAACAGCAGAAAAATAATAGGTGTTTTTCTTCTGAGCGTAAAATCCGGTGGTTAGATTGGAAAGGTTCGCCTTCATCTCCACCTCGATGGGCTCATCGGAGTCGTTGGCCAGGTAGCTGTAGCTAAGACTGTGATTGTAATATTTGACAAGAAGTGACATCTGCGGAGATACACTCACTCTGACTCCCAGCCAGGGGGACAACAGAAAAAGTTTATTCGCTCCCAGATAGGATTCGATTCCTGCCTGGGGAAAAAATTGTGCACAAAGAGTAGACGACATGAATAATAACATGACTATAAAAAACACTCTCAACTTCATATTTCTCTCCTAGCTCAATTCAAAATCTAATTTTCAATCTATTGGCCATTCTGTTCCTTCACTTTGTGCAGCCTTTTCTCATGTGTCCGGATGTCCACTCTTTCAGTCTTGTCCCAGATCCGTTCTCGCTTTTGAAAAAATTCCTGGAAGATGCTTTTCAGAACGACGAAGATCCACAGCTTCGTGTAGGTAAAATAGGCAAGCACAATAATCAACAGCGAACCCAAGCTGTCTTCTCTCTCCAAAGAGAGGGCAATGAGAAGTTCTAAGACAAAGAGGAAAAAAGCCAAAATCCACAATTCGAAATAGGGCCCGAGAACTCTGATGCGAACGACCTTCAACAGGGAAAGGATAAACAAAACATCCGAAAAAAGAATGGCAAAAATGAAAAAATAGTAGAGGAAAAACAGGTTGAGAAGTTCGAAGGTTGTTGCTTTTATCTTCGTCTTGAAGACCCGGCGGGTGTAATGAGAGATTATGTAGCTGTTCCCGCGGGCCCATCTGACCCTTTGCCGGATCCAAGTTTTGAGACGCTCCGGTTCTTGCTCCCAGGAAACCGCCTGAGGAAGAAAGCGGACCAGATAGCCTTTCTGATAGATGCGGAAAGTCAGATCTGTATCCTCTGTTAAAGCATCCGGCTGCCAGCCCCCGATTTCCTGCAGGACGGACTTCCGGATCACAAAATTCGTCCCCGATATAAAGGCGATTTTCAGGAACATCCACCGTCCGGCCTGGATGATCCACTGGAAGGCGATGGATTCAATGTTGATGAACTTTGTCAGAAGATTGGCCGACTTGTTGTAGGCCCTGTATTTCCCGGTCACTGCCGCCAGTTTCGGATTGGACAACAATGCCCGGCAGAGGTGCTTAAGGGATTCTTTTTCCGGCATATTGTCGGCATCATAAACGGCAATCACCTCATGGGAAGATTCATTCAGTCCTCTGTTCAAGGCTTCTCCCTTGCCTCTTCCTCCTTCTCCTATAGGAATAGCGATCAAACGGATTCTCGAATCTTTACTCAAACAGGTACTCACTATTTCTCCGGTCTTGTCTTCACTTCCATCATCGATAACCAGAATTTCCAGTTTCTCCTCCGGATAGTCCAATTCTCCAATCCTCTCCAGGAGAGAACCAATGACTTTTTCTTCGTTACGGGCCTGAATCAGAATCGAGACACCCGGCAGATCCGTGTCCGGAATCGATGACTTGAATCCCTTCCGCTCCTTTCTCCAGAGGAAAAATCCTCCGATGCTGAGGACGAACTGGTAGAGCAGCATAAACCAGATGAAAATGACGGAAAAAACGAAGATGGAATCAACCACGAGTCGAACTGCAGCCATTAGCGCTTCATCCTTGAATAAATATAGAGAACAGCCAGAGCAAGAACAGAAAACAGACCGAGAAGGGAAAAAAGTGTAGAGGATAAATACCCCGCTTCATCGATGATCTGAAAAGTCTGGCTTCCCGTCGAGATGTCCAATTCGTGGCGGCCGGAAGGAAGTACGACTCCCAGGCTATTCGTCTTGATGGACAGCGGCACTGAATCGATCTTCAGCCATTCGAGGGGACGGCTGAAGGTCAGTGGTACGGGAATCCGGGACTCATAGACGACACTGTAGGATGTCCCTTCCACTTTTATGGATTTGATATCTCCTTCAAGGAGGATGCGGGTGCCCAACGGCTGAAAGTTGAACATGCTGACTTTCTTAAAGGACAGGTGGTACTGTCCGGAGGGAAGAGCAATACCCGCCGTCCCGTAGAAAGGCCATTTTTCTCTGTTGACATACGGTTGATGGTCGGAACCATTGACGGCAAGGATGAACGGGGCCTGGGTGCTGACAGAATAACCGTCCCTCCTCTCATCGATCTCGACATCGGAACCCATCACATAAGGAAGCATATCCATATCGAAGGGGTGAACGGTGTATTCGGAATAAATTCCCACCCGGCCCGAGGGTATAGAGGCATAGTGGACGGTCATGGCCAGTTCGGTTCCCGTTAGAGTCGGAGAAGTCAGGTGCCGGGAGGCAATATCCCTGCGGACAATGATATTGATATCAAACATCAGTCTCTCTTCGTCCTCGATGTGATCCCGGTAAACCATGTAGTAGTCATAATAGCGTGACGGAGGCTCTGTCCAGCTCCGTGAGGGGTCCTGGACCTGGAGCATGAAGGGGAATCTGTCCATGAGAGCGATGATATCCAGGATATCGATTCCGCAGTCTTCGATAAGCTCAGGATGGTTCAGAGTATCCATGACTGTGAGGATAGCCTCCATGTTTCTCTTGGTCGCTTTCTTGATTTCTTCCAACTCTTCGAGGAAAAAAAGATGCAGGTCTCTCGTCATCTGTGTCCTGAAGGTCAGGAATTTAGCCAAGGCCTCTGCATTTTCCCTGCAGTAGTAACTAGAGGATGTATCGAACAACAAGAGGGGATCAAATCCCTCCCGTTCTCGAAAGGCCTCCCGCACATCCATGTTCATGGGCGTAAAATTATGGGGATCCTGAGTTCCCAGATTCGTGTCGAAATTGAGCTCAGCCAGATTCACCCCATCCCAGTCATAATCTGAGAGGATCGACCGGAAAAAATCTCTGGCCGCTTCCCTTGCTTCAACATTGAAGAGATTCATCAGAAAACGCCAGTGTGTCTGGCCGTCTTTCCCTGTAGCGGTTTTCTCCCGCCACTCCGGATGTTCCTCCCAAAAAAGCGGCGTGACCTGGGGAAATTCAAACCAGGCGTAGACGGCGATGCCGTGTTCATGACAGAGCTGGATAAAGTAGTCATAGTCAAATTGATAATCTCTGTAAAAATGCCAGGTGGCCAGATAGATCACTTTGATACCGCTGGCCTTCCAGCGTTTCACCAGTCTCTCCCAACTCGTGTTCTGCCTGAGTCCTGGGTCAAAATAATATTCGAGAGTATTCCGCCTGACTGTAAAAGGAACACCGAGAAAGGTTCTCAGATAATGGTGAAAATAAGGGAACCGACTCATTCCGTAAGGAGTGAAAGGATCAAAACGAGCGGCCAGGTAGAGGACTTCACCTTTGACAAAGGGTTTGACCAGTGCCAGGGGAACATCCGACCATTCATCCTTGGCCAGAATTTGTGCATCCCTGGCGAAACAGGGAGAATGGACTACGGATGGAGACCACTGAAGTGTCTCAGCCGGAAGGGTCAATTCTCTGATCTCGGAGGTTTCGACCACTCTCGCTTCAAAGCCGATTCCCAAACGTTGGGCGAGCGGCGTCTTCCCTTCGGTGATCAGCTTTCCCCCCTTCTCGACATAACCCAAGAGCGTATTCACACCTTCCTCATCCAAAAGAATTGCCGATGAATAGGGCACGACCAAATAATCGTAATTCTCTAAATTCCTTTTCCTCAGGTCCGTGATCCCGGCCGTATCAGGCCTGAAACCGAAAGCGTTGAGGACGGAAAGATAACTCTGTTGATCGAAATCATCCTCGGCTAAAGGCGTGCTGGAGACGAAAACAAGGGAACGGACAATTTCCAGCAATTCATCATCTTTCTCTTTTTTTAAAATTTTATTCACCCAGATTCGGACTGAATCCGCAAACTTGATCTCTTTCGATGCGGGAAGCGAATCGCTGGCTTCGGCAACAAAGACTGACCTGAGAGGGATATGTTTTTCCTTGTTCCAAGTACCGGACAAACGATCTCCGGAGATCTCCTCGTTTTCGATTTTCCCTTTACTATTGACGATAAAAGTGTGGAGGTACTGTTGTTGCATAAGTATCTCCTCCACTCTCCCCGATGTCGAAATCCTGTGCCTATCGGTTTTGACCTCACAGTTAAAATCTTTAAGGGACACAAAGGTCCATCCCATCGTTTTCATCTCTTTGACGATCTTCTTAAGATTTTTAATCGGGACAAACGGATGGTAGAAAAAAGAGGCCACCGCATCGCGGACGACCAGTGTATTCCTCGCGTTTTCAATGATCCGCTCCGGATTCGGATCATCCAGGGGTAAATATCCCAAATTTTCAGGGATGAGCTGCACATCCAGGTCACTGAGCTTGACAGAGAAGGGCATGATCTGCTGCGAGGAACTCAGTTCGGTGACCATCACCCGGTCAAAAAAGGTATCGAAATATTTAGCGAAGACTTTGTAATCGTCCTGGCCGGCCGAATAGTGGGGAGTTTCCCAAGCCAAGGGATAAATCCCATTCTGCAGACATTCGGCTATTCCTTCTTCGATCTTGCGCTCCACGACGTCCGGTGATCCCATCCCTATCGGCGTTCCGCTGATATCATCCCAGAACTCGTAGTCATCTCCCGACTCGCCGCGGTGCTGATGAGTCACACCATGCATGACGACCGCTCCGTTCTTGGAAACGGCGTATTTGACGGCCTTGAGCAACTTGGGCTGTTCGGACAAACGGACTTCATATTGGATGGAAGGATTCTTATAGACCGGAATCAATGAAATCTGGAAGGGGATCTTTTTTCGAAACAGATAGCGGGCGATCCTTTTCAGATTTTTAGGATCGGACTCGGGATTGACATCCTCGATCCTAATGAGTGCCGTCTGTTCCCTGGGATGAGCCGTATTAAGGATGTCATGAAGCAGGTCCGCAAAAATTAAAAATCGTCCCCCCTCGACGGCATAGGAAAAGGGGGAGTCTCCGAAATACCAGAGATTTTGCGACTTCAAGGCATAGGGATAACTTGTACCCTGCTCATCCTGGACAGACGCGAATACCTCGACTCCCTTTCCCCCCTCTATTTTAAGGATGTGCAGCCACGGATCTTCTTTGGGAAAATCCTCATTCTTGTAAAACACCTTCCAACTCTCATCCTGTTCGCTCCGGTCAAAGGACACATTCCATTTGTTTTCGGATAAGGCCAACAGTTGATCGATGTGCGAATGAAGCCAGACGATATTCACCTCTGTCTGCAAGACATCTTTGAGAAAAACCGGGGGGATGGCACTCTCCCCCGCCTCAAAAATGACAAAAATACAATCTTGGTTCTCAGTCATCCCCTCGCTGTACTCGGAGACATTGACAACCGTTGTCTGCCGGACGAGGAAATGCTCGAGCATGTTTCGTGTATAGAGGGCAGAAAGATAAGCATCGGATCCCCCCTCTTCCCCATCATAAACGATGAGGATATTATTGGAAAATGTTGTCTGTATGAAGGCAAGCAGCAAGAAAAGGCAGAGTAAGTTTTTTTTCATTCTTGAAGACAATATGAGTTTCCACTCCAGTCAGCAATTTATTCTTTAGTCGGATAAACAAAGGATTGTTACAAATTTTAATCAAACCGTCAAGATATGAAGTATCTTCTCAGGCTATTTATCGACAGTGATTCTTCTGCCCACTCCCAAGGGAATGAAGTTCTCTCCATATCCTTTTTTGAACAGTTCTATCCGGCTCTCTAAGTCCTTGGCCTTTTCTTCCTGG
>CBFDBS010000187.1:0-5855 GCA_965603105.1 uncultured bacterium | reverse complement strand
ATGTGAGACTCTCATTTCAGAGTGTCAGTGGATGGATATTGGGGAAAATTGTGAGGGATTTGATGCAAGCCCAAAAACGAAATCCCAATAAATTGCAGCGCAGGGACGTGGCAATCATCGACTGCCTGGCGCTCGACGGCGTCCGGCCCGACATCCTGCTTCTGGGGAGCCCGACGGGCATCGGCCCCGAAATCGGCCACGGAATCAGGGAGGCTTGCCTCGAAGCCCGCAGACTCAAGCCACGGGCCGTCTTCGCCTTCGGCCATGAGCCCTTGGAAAGGAGTATTCTTGCGTAGGTCAAAAGAAGAACACCGGAAGCGAACGAGTTCCGCTGCGCCGCCAATCCCGGCGACTTTTTCGTTCTGAGCGAGGGAGGGATAAAATGACTTTGCAACATAGGTTCTGGGCGGACGGTCCACCGATATCCGGGTTTTGTAAAAAGGCCCTTGGGGTTGCCCTCGCGGCGGTCCTTCTTTTCACGGGCCGAACGGCGACGGGCCAGGAAGAGCCAAGAATCCCCGTCGCAGAAATTTTCAAGGTAATGGAGCTAGCAACCAGCAGCGCGATGAACGCGCTTTGGCCGGAGTTCAAGCCTTCGGAAATCCCTGTTCTCGTCTTTGACGGCCTCAACACCTACTTATTTCATTCGCGGACGATCCCCGACGGATTTGCCGGCGAGGAAAAAGACCCGGGCGTTTTGGTCTACAAAGGGCAGCATCCCCGGGTCCGAGGCAATTCCATAATCAGGCTCGGCGACACCTGGATAGCGACAAGCGTTCTCAGCGCATCCTCGAGGAGGACCGGTGAAAAGTATGCTTTGAAGGATATGGCCGGGATCATCGTCCATGAGCAGTTTCATATCTTCCAGAGAACTCATCATCCGCAGTGGCGGCAAGACGACGGCGTTCTGCTTCGCTATCCCGACGAGACCGTCGAAGCCCTATTTTTGCGACGACTGGAAAAGGAAGCCTTCAAGAGAGCGGTTGTCTCCGGGGAACGGGAAGAGATGGCCGCCTGGGCGAAGCTGGCGCTGGAGCAGAGGGAGGAGAGGCTGGGCCGGCTCGCTCCGCCATTCGTCCTGTACGAAAAGGAGCTGCAGTGGACCGAGGGGCTGTCGGATTACATCGAGCGGATCGCCCGCGGATCGGCCCCCCTCAACGCATCGAATATAACTAACGGCATCGCTCCGGCGGGAATCAGAGATCTTGGCTACGTAGAGGGACGGTGGATCGCCATGATCCTGGACAAGCTGCGTCCCGGGTGGAAATCCATTGTGGAAAACGACGATAGCATGTACTTGGAAGATGTCCTGAAAACAGTTCTCCATGAATGGCCTGCCGTGAGGAAAGCTTTCAGCAGCGACGAGATGCAGACGTTCAAGGCGACTTCAAGATCTGATTTCGTCGACTGGCAGGCACGAAAGAAGGAGGAGATCGAGAAATACTCCGCTGAGCCGGGTTTCCGCATCGAGATCGATTCATCGGCGAATCCGCTCGCCATCAGGATCTTTGAGCCGCTGGAGATGGAAATCCTGGATGACGGCGGAGTGTATCACAGGGTGATCTTTGCGGCCGGCAATGACCTTGGGAGCTTGAGGATCCAAAACCGCCCCTGCCTGGCCTATTTCAACGACTCGTCCCGCGTGACCCGGCTGCTGGTCAATGGGCTGAAGGAAGCCCCCGAGATCATCGAAGGCGAGAGAAAGGTGATCATGAAATCGGACGGTGTTTCTATTGAATTGAAATATTCAAGGATGAGTTTGAATAAGACCCTGTTTATTTTTGAACTCTAAGGAAAAGGCCTGCGGCGCTGCAGCATGTTCTGGAAAATTGTTGAAGGTGATCGGGATATCAAATATGTGAACATGGCCCATTCGGATATGTTTCTATCTGTCGAAAGCTTAAAGAATAGTTTAAATATCTGCATACTCTGTTGCAAGGATTGGCGGAGATGCATCGGCAGGGACTGACAGTAGAGGACGCAAAGAAAAAATACATGATCGAGGAAGACTTTCCGTATTTTCTTGATAATAGAACCGATGTCATTTTATCCATAGTTCTATGAGCATTTATGCTCAGGAAAAACAGAGTGAGGATATTGTTTCGGTCGATATGTAAAAATTCATTCTCACATTTTTGACGAAGACCGGACTGTTTCAGTTCATCTTCCAGGAAATTATGCAAGCTCAGATAATAAATATCCGGTGGTCTATATGCTTGACGGTGAAAGTGCGACTTCTTTATCTCACTGCGGCTCGATGCTGAATCTTTTTGGAGGGTATCATAGTTTGTGTCCCGAGATGATCCTGGTTGGGATTCACAACGGTCTCAGACCATACGTCCTCCCCCATCCCATGTAGCCCACCAGCAGCTTCTTATGGCAGCCGAGGAGCAGGGAGAATATTTCTGAGAGTGACCGCGATTGTGAGAGATTTGATGCAAACCCAAAAACGAAATCCCTATAAATTTCTCTCCCTTCGGACCTCTTTTCCGGGATCGTCCACATATAGATGGATTCGCCGTCCACCTCTATCTGCTTATCAGGTTCCCAGTCGCCCATATCCCAGTAATAAGAAACGACTCTTGTGCCCGGTTTCAGCTCGTCCAGAAGCTTGGGGCGAAGCTTCATGTTTGCCCTCGGGCTCAGAAAAAGCGTGACGACGGTCGCTTCCCCTATATCCGCTTCGAAGAAATCCTCGTTGCGGAATGAGACCCGGTCTGTGACACCGGCTTTTTCCGCATTTTGTAACGATTCCTGTATTCTTACCGGATCGATGTCGATTCCCACTCCGGTCGCTTCAAATATTTTTGCGGCCGTAATCACAATGCGCCCGTCACCGCAGCCGAGATCGTAAACAATATCATAATTGTTAACATTCGCCAGCACAAGCATGCGCTCGACAACGGTTTGAGGGCTTGGTTCATAGATCACATCGGGCTTGCGCAATTGCTTTTCTTGGGCACCGGCAAGTATCGAAATCAAACCGATCACGAATAGAAAAGGAAAAGTTCTTTTAATACTCAATTGACACCTCCGGTGATTTCCTTCTGATGAGCGCGTTTGCTCCATCCTCTGTTTGGGAATATATTTTCTCTGAAGAAAAAAACCAACATGGTCGTTTGAATGGTTATCAGTTGAAGTATAACAGAACCTGTCGCCGTTGTATTGTTTTCGATCCCCGCCACAAAATCCTAAAGTTCAGCATGAACAGGCGGGCTACAAGAGGAGTCTGAACGGCAGCACCATGCTCAGGAGGCAGGATTTCGGCTGCCCTCGACTGGCAATCAAAGCGAAAGGATCTCCTTAAATTCATACTCAGGAAAAGGCGAAAGATCTCATCGAAAGATCAAAGCACAAAAGGAATAATTGCCTTCCTTGTTTTGGGGTAATCAGGGAAAGTGGACAGGTACCAACTGTGATTGGCCCTGGCACGAGGCACAAGATTGGCGACAGTCCAGAAAGCAAAAGCGGCACCAGGAAGCGACCAGGTCGCAATCCCCCAACCGGCCCATTCCAATATCTCACCAAAATAATTGGGGGATGAAATATATTTAAAGGCTCCTCCCTTAGGAATTTTATAACCGGTCTCCCCTTTTTGCCTCAGACTTCTCAGGATGCTGTCCGAATGGATGTTGATCACAAAGCCGGCACCAAACATAGCGACTCCCAGAATAAACCGCGTATCGGATAACCAGCGGAGTGGATAAGGGCTTGAAAGGGTGAAAAGATATCTGCTGTTGAGATAGCCGTTACAGATATTGAAAAACAATCCCATGAACATGACAAAAAGGGGCATCATGTGAACGCTTTTCTTCATCATGACGGGATAAATCAAAGTCCGCTGGATATAATGGATCTCCCATATCACAAAAAAAATGACGGCAACAACATTCTGGCTTCTCTGACTGAAGAAAAAAAAGAAAAAGGGAGCAGAAAGAGCCGGAAATTCCATTATAAACCAGCCCCACTTGGGATTGATCACCTGCCCCCACCCTCTTCTTGCATGGCGGCCATAGGGTGCGCTGACAAAGAACAGGCTGGCGAATATGAAGACCGCCAGTGCCGTCCAGCCGATGAGAAACCAGTAGAAAAAGACGGTTTCCCTCATACCAGCATCCCTTTTTCCTCAAACCAGGCTAATGTGTCTCTTATGGTTTCATCGAGGGGCCTATGGGTATAACCTAACTCCCTTTCGGCCATGGATACATCGATAAGGCGATGACTTTTCAAAGTGATAACGGCCTCTGCGGTCAGAAGAGGTTCATGACCATGAAATTTGGCCAAAAGTTCCGAAAAGGGAGCCGCTGCCCGGGCTAACCAGAGAGGAGACGTGAACCGTGGAGGCTTCACTCCCGACAGGCGGTGAACACTCTCGGCGAGTTCCCGGACCGTGTACCATTCCCCGGCAAGGATGTATTGTGATCCTGACGAAGCCGATTTTTCCGCTTGAATCGCCCCCTGAACCACATCTCGGACATCAACCCAGTTGTACCCTCCTCCAACCAGGGCCAACAGTTTGTGCTTTCGAATTTTTAAAAGCACGGAACCCATCCGGGACGGCTTGAAGTCATACGGTCCGATGACGGCCGTCGGAGCGACAATCACCGCGTCCAGCCCTGCTTGAACACTCTCCAAAACAGCTCTGTTCCCCTCCGCTTTTGTCCGATCATAGGCGGGGGCTTGGACATCCGCCGGAACCCTTTTCTCATCGATAGACTGGTCAGCAGGTTGTGAAGAATAGGCATGAATAGAACCGAAGTGCACCAGGCGTCGGACACCGGATTCCCGGCAGGCCCGGATGACATTTTTTGTACCTTCGACATTCGTCCGCCGGACCTTACCGGTCCTGTCACCGACAATGGAGATGGAAGCCGCCAGGTGATAGACCACCTCGATGCCTTGAGCGGCTCGAAGCAGGCTCGGATAATCGAGGATATTCCCTTTGAACATCTCCACTTCCAAGCCCTCGACACCCCTGCGGTCTTCGCGGATCAGGACACGGACCTGTCTTCCCTCCTTGAGCAATTCCCGGGTCAGATTGGATCCGATGTGTCCGGAAGCTCCCGTGATCAGCACTTTCATGTTTTACCTTCGTCAATGAATAATGGATGGATACTATCTGAAAAGATACCCCGGGTCAATACAAAGAAAGAGGGTCATCCCTCAGGCTATGGGACTTTTATCCCGATTTTTTTCATCAACTCGAGAGCGTTGGAGCTAGTGCAGACGCCCTCCTTGAGTTTGTAATCGAAGAGAAGCCTGTCCCCTTCGATATAGCCGTCAAAATGATAATTATGAACCTGTTCAGGATAATCCTTCTCCAACTCGGTCAGTTGCATGTCATGAGTGGCCAGCATTCCCTGTGCCCGCTGTTCGATGAGCTGGCAAATCAAAGCAATGGCTCCTTTATGGCGGTCAAGCTCATTGGTCCCTTTCAGCATCTCATCGATCAAGAAAAAGATGGGCTCCTCCCTCAAGATCGCATCCAGGACTATCTTCAATCTCTGAAGCTCTGCGTAAAAAAGGGACAAACCTTTGTCCAAAGAATCACTGACCTTCATGCTCGTGTAGAGACGGATCGGACTGAGCACAATACGCTGCGCACAGACCGGTGCTCCAGCCAAGGCGAGCACGGCATTGACACCGATGGTCTTCAAAAATGTGGTTTTGCCGGCCATATTCGGACCGGTGACGATGGCAATATTTGTATCTCCGTGCAGCTCGATCGAATTGACGATCCTTTCAGATGGGGGAATCAGAGGATGCCCGATCGATGAGGCGAGCAATTGGAAAGCACCCTCCCGGACTTCCGGCATGGACCAATCCGGATGATTGAAACGAATATTCCCCAGACT
>CBFDBS010000186.1:0-5885 GCA_965603105.1 uncultured bacterium | reverse complement strand
CCCCCGAGGGGATCATCGATGAGATCAAAAAATCCGGGCTGCGGGGCCGGGGCGGAGGCGGTTTCCCGACCGGTCTCAAGTGGGAACTGTGCCGCAGAGCGGAAGGAGATGCCAAATACGTCATCTGCAATGCCGACGAGGGGGATCCTGGGGCCTATATGGACCGAAGTATCGTCGAGGCCGATCCCCACTCCGTTCTGGAAGGCATGCTGATCGGAGCCCGAGCCATAGGCGCCACAGAAGGGTACGTTTACATCAGAGCCGAGTATCCTCTGGCCATGGAACGGCTGAAACTCGCTATGGAACAAGCCAGGGAATACGGCCTCATCGGCCAAAACATATTTGATACGGACTTCAGCTTCGACATCCACATCAAGCAGGGAGCTGGCGCCTTTGTCTGCGGTGAAGAGACCTCGCTCATCGCTTCCATAGAAGGACGTCCTCCCGAACCGACCCAGCGACCCCCCTATCCGGCCGAATCAGGATTATGGGGAAAACCCACCAATATCAATAATGTGGAAACCTGGGCGACTGTCCCGGCCATCATCAACAGAGGCGCGGACTGGTTCTCCTCTATCGGCACGGAAAGCAGTAAAGGGACGAAGGTGTTCTCTCTTGTCGGGAAGATCAATAACACGGGGCTGGTGGAAGTCCCCATGGGAATCACTCTCAGAGAAATCATTTATGACATCGGCGGAGGAATCCCAAAGAACAAGAAATTCAAAGCCATTCAGACAGGAGGGCCGTCGGGAGGCTGCATTCCGGCCAGCCTGTTGGATTTGCCCGTCGACTATGAAAAATTGACGGAGGCCGGTTCGATCATGGGATCGGGCGGGATGATCGTCATGGACGAAGACACCTGTGTGGTGGATGTCGCCAAATATTTTCTTGAGTTCACTAATGACGAATCCTGTGGGAAATGCACATCCTGCCGGGAAGGATCGGCCGCTCTACACGGTATTCTGAAGAAAATATGCAGAGGGGAGGGAGAGGAGAGTGATCTCGAGCTGCTCGATGACATCAGTCATGCAGTGAAAAACGGATCCATGTGCGGATTGGGACAAACCCTGCCCAATCCTGTTTTGAGCACCCTGAGATATTTTCGCGATGAATACATGGAGCACATCAAATACAAAAGATGTCCCGCACTCGTCTGCAAAGGCATCATTTCCTCGGCCTGCCAGCATACCTGCCCCATAAGCCAGGATGTCCCCAGCTATATTGGGTATTTGGCCCAAGGAAAATTTGACGAAGCCGTAAAAGTCGTCTTGAAAGAGAATCCCCTGCCGCTTGTCTGCGGGCGCGTCTGTGACAGTCCTTGTGAAGGCAAATGTGTGGCCGGGGAGTGGGACGACCCGATTGCCATCAAATCCCTCAAGCGATTTTTAGCCGACTATGAAATGACGCACGATATCGACCTGGGATTGAAGCCCAAAGCCGAGAGAGAGGAGCGGATTGCGATTATCGGTTCCGGGCCGGGAGGCCTGACTTGTGCCCATTACCTCGCTCTCGAAGGCTACAAAGTCACCGTTTTTGAAGGCCAGTCCGAGCCGGGTGGCATGCTTTATTGGGGAATTCCGGAATTCAGGATGCCCAGAGACGTGCTGAAATACGAAATCGACAGGATCAAGGGTTTAGGTGTCGAGATCAAAACGAATACGACTGTAGGCCAAGATATTCCCCTTGATAAAATCAAAGAAGACTTCAAGGCAGTCTTCATCGCGGCAGGAGCCCAGAAGGGCCTCAAGATGAAAATACCCAACGAGGATTCCGAAGGGGTTATCGATGCAGTGCAATTCCTGAGGGATTATAACGGAGGAGGTAAGGTCAATCTCGGAGACAAGGTGGTTGTGGTCGGAGGAGGAAATTCGGCTATCGACGCGGCCCGGGTGGCCAAGCGGTTGGGCAAAGACACCAGCATCTATTACCGGAGGACAAAAGCCGAGATGCCCGCCATCGAGAGTGAAGTCGAAGAGGCGCTGCTCGAAGGTATCGATATCCAATTCCTCGTCGCCCCCATCGAAGTGATTTCGAATAACGGCAAAGTTGGAGCCGTCAAATGCATCAGAATGAAGCTGGGGGATAGGGATGAAAGCGGGAGAAAAAGACCCGTCCCGGTTGAAGGATCTGAATTCACCGTGGATGTTGATTCCCTTATCTATGCCATCAGCCAGGAACCCGAAATCTCCTCGCTGGTCAACGGGAACGGATTGAAGGTCTCCAGATGGAACACGCTAGAAGTCAATCCGGAAACGTTGCTTACGGATGTGGAGGGAATATTTGCGGGCGGAGATGTCGTTTCAGGCCCCAATACAGTAACCGGTGCCATGGCCCACGGAAAGCTTGCGGCAGTGATGATTGACCTCTATGTGCGCGGTGAAAAACTGGAACCCAAATATGAGGTGACTCGAGCTGCCGCCCAGGTCGAAGCTGTTGAACTTGCCGAAGAAGAGAGCAAGAGCCTCAAAAGGCCTGAAATGCCTGCCATACCCGTCGAACAGAGAGCGGTGAGCTTCAAAGAAGTGGAGCTGGGATTCAGTGAGGCCGCAGCCATAATCGAGGCAAAACGGTGTCTTCGATGTGATTTAGAAAAGAAGGAGTGACCAAAGTGGCAAAGCTGACAATCAACGGCAATACGGGAGAATTCGAGGACGGCAAAACACTTTTAGAATGTATCGAGAGTGTCGGGTTGAAGGTCCCAACCCTTTGCCATCATAAGGCTTTGGTTCCCTACGGAGCGTGCAGATTGTGCCTGGTGGAAGTGACTCTGGGAACACGGAAGTCCATTCAGGCTTCATGCGCTTATCCGGCCATCGACGGTCTGTCTGTCCAGACGGATACTGAAGAAGTCAAAAAAACACGAAAAGTGATGGCCGAACTCCTGCTGGCCAGATGCCCGGATTCGAAGGCGATAAAGGATATCGCTGGAGAGTTGGGGGTGACGGAAACACGGATCGAGAAGAAAAATGACGACTGTTTTCTTTGCGGTCTGTGTGTCAGAGTCTGTCAGGAAAGGATGGGCATCAATGCTATCAGTTTTTCGAATCGCGGCTCCAAGCGGATCGTCGGAACGCCGTTTGATGTTAATTCCGATATCTGCCAGACCTGTGGAGCCTGTGTCTCCATCTGTCCGACACAGAGGATCAAAATCGATGAAGTCTCCAAGAATGAGGCCCGGCCCATTCTCGATGAATATAACGAACGGCTCACCCCAAGGTCTGCGGCCTATATCTCCTATCCTCAGGCCGTTCCCAACAAGGCCGCCATCGATGACAGATACTGTGTCCATATGCTCAAGGACGAATGTCAGATCTGCAAGGAGTACTGCGAGGCCGATGCCATCGATTATGAACAGAAGGACAAGACGCTCGAGTTGAATGTCGGCGCCGTCGTCTTGGCTCCGGGATTCGATCTGTTCGATGCCAAAATCAAAGAAGAACTGGGTTATGACCGCTATCCAAACGTTGTCACTTCGGTTGAATTTGAAAGGATTCTTTCGACAACCGGTCCCTTTCTGGGACATGTTTTAAGGCCCAGCGATCAGACCAAGCCGAAAAGAGTGGGATTTATTCAGTGCGTCGGTTCTCGCGACTGCGAAAGGGATTACTGCTCCTCGGTCTGCTGCATGTATGCCACTAAAGAGGCCATCATCGCCAAGGAACATGCGGGCCAGGATTTGGAATGTGATATCTTTTTTATGGATATGCGCGCCTTCTCCAAAGGATTCGATGAGTATTATGAGCAGGGGAAGGAGCTGGGGATCAATTATATCCGATGCCGGCCCCCGACCATCAGGGAAATCCCCCAATCAAAAAATCTCCTGATTGAATATATGGATGAAGACAATAAAAAGATGTCCAGAGAATATGAGCTGGTCGTCCTCTCGGTCGGAATCCTTCCTCCCAAAACCGCCCAGGAGATCGCGGATAAATTCGGTATCGAATTGAATGAATTCAATTTCTGCAAGACATCCACTTTTAATCCTGTTGAATCAACCCGGGACGGTATTTATGTCGCCGGCCCGTTCACCGAACCTAAAGACATCCCCGAGACGATTATGCAGGCGTCCGGTGCTTCATCCAAGATCCTGACGCTGTTGAAGGATGAAAAAGGAAGCCTGATCACCACCAAGGAATTTCCGCCTGAGATCGATGTTGCAGGACAGGAACCGAGGATCGGGGTTTTTATCTGTCACTGCGGCTCGAATATCGCCGGCGTCGTCAATGTCCCCAGTGTGGTTGAATATGCCAAAACGCTGCCCAATGTCGTTTTTGCGGATAACAATCTATACACATGTTCCAACGACACCCAGGAAATCATTAAAAATTTGATCAAAGAGCACAATTTGAACCGCGTTGTCGTCGCTTCTTGCACGCCGAGGACTCACGAGCCTCTCTTCAGAAACACAATCCGTGAAGCCGGGTTGAATCCCTATCTTTTTGAAATGGCCAATATCAGGGATCAGTGTTCTTGGGTGCACATGGGCGAGCCTGAAAAGGCAACTGTGAAATCCAATGACCTGGTCAGGATGGCCGTAGCCAAATCCCGGTTACTGGAGCCTCTCCAGAAGAACTCCGTCGCTATCACAAAGTCCGCCTTGGTCATTGGCGGAGGAGCCGCCGGGATGGCCGCCGCCGTCGAACTGTCAGGTCAAGGATATGATGTCTACTTGGTCGAAAAGGAAAAAGAGCTGGGAGGAAATCTCAGAAAGATTCAATACCTGCTCAATGATGTCGACCCTCAAAAGGAATTAAAAGCCCTTATCGATCAGGTGAAAAATACCGAGAGGATCCATTTGTATACGGAAGCCAAGATAGAGAATATTGAAGGCTCGATCGGAAATTTCAAGACGAAGATATCCACGAATGGAAAAACCGTCGAATTTGAACACGGAGTGGTGATTGTCGCGACCGGTGCACAGGAGTATAAACCTAAAGAATACCTGTATGATCAGAGTGAAAATGTCATCACTCAAATTGAACTTGAAGAGCGTCTGGCCAAGGACGGAAAATGGTCGGATCCTTCCCGGAATGGGTTCCCCAAGAATGTGGTCATGATCCAGTGTGTGGGTTCCCGGGATGAGGAAAGGGCCTACTGCTCGAGAATCTGTTGTTCTGAAGCCGTCAAGAATGCCTTGAAAATCAAGGAGCTTTCCCCAGAGACAAATGTTTATGTTCTTTTCCGGGACGTGAGAACATACGGATTCAGAGAAAAATATTACTCTGAAGCCAGACGCAAGAATGTCATTTTCATGAGATATGATGTGGACGGAAAGCCCGAGGTCACTCAAAACGGGAATGGATTGAAGGTGAATATATTTGACAAGACGTTGAATAGACCCGTCCAGATTCCTGGGGACCTCGTTGTGCTGTCCACCGGGGTTGTCGCCGATGAAGGGAACGAAGATCTGGCGAAATTTTTAAAAGTCCCGCTTAACAAGGACAAGTTTTTCCTCGAAGCGCACATGAAGCTCCGTCCGGTTGAATTTGCGACAGACGGCGTTTATCTGTGCGGGCTGGCCCACTCGGCGAAAGCCATAGATGAAAGTATCATTCAGGCTCAGGCCACGGCCTCGAGAGCGGCAACCATTCTTTCCAAAGACAGGATTGAGTTGGAGGCCACAATTTCTGAGGTGGTCGATGAAAACTGCGATGGCTGCGCCTACTGTATTGAGCCTTGTCCCTATCAGGCGATCACTCTCATTGAATACATGCAAAACGGCGCGGTGAAAAAGACGGTCGAGGTCAGTGAGTCCGCCTGTAAGGGCTGCGGCTGCTGTATGGCGACATGTCCCAAGAAGGGCATATTTGTTAAAGGCTTTAAACTGGAGCAAATCGGTGCACAGGTCGGTGCCGCCTTAGGAGTATAATGATGCAAGATGAATA
>CBFDBS010000185.1:0-5925 GCA_965603105.1 uncultured bacterium | reverse complement strand
ACACACTGGTCAGGCCTCCCTTCTATTCAATCAATTCCAAAAAAATCAGTGCTCTCATTCGGAAAATGACAAGAGAAAAAGAACAGATGGCCATTCTCCTCGATGAATTCGGCGGAGTGGACGGACTGGTTACAGTCGAAGACATCGTCGAAGAAGTTGTCGGCGAGATCTTTGATGAATATGACAAGGCCACTGAATTGACAATTGCCCGTGATCCTCAAAATCCCTCCTCTCTCTTGATGCCCGGCTATGTCGGTTTGAGGAGCATCAACAAGCGCTTCGGATTGAAGCTCGATCTTTCCCAAGTTGACACCATCGGCGGATACATCGTCAATCTTTTCGGCTCTATTCCGGAGGAAGGAGATGTCGTTTTCGACAAAGATCATGGAATCGAGTTCCGAGTAAAACGGATGGACAAAACACGGATTGACTTGGTTCAAGTAAGTCTCAAGAAGGATAAACCACAAAAAAAAGTCAAAAAAAGCACCCTATCTCTGCTTCTTCTCCCTCTGTGTTTCTTTCTCCTTGGAGCAGCCGACCAAACCTCTGGCTCCCCAAACGGCATATCTCCTCTTTTGGCCTTTCTCCTCCTTCTCCTTTGCTCCCTCATTTTCAGCGCCTTTTATTCCGGCTCAGAAACGGCGGTTGTTTCCGCTTCCAAGTCCAAAATCGACATTTTGGCCGAGCAGAAAAACACAAAGGCCATTCTCATCAAGAAGCTCTGGCGAGAACCGGACAGAATGATGGGCATTATCCTGGTGGGGAACAACCTGATGAACACAGCCGCCGGTGTGGCAGGCCTGTACTTGATCAGCCTAGCTTTCCCCGGACAGGAAGGTTTCCAGGAAACAATCAACTCCGTTGTTATGACTCTCATCATCCTCATCTTTTGCGAAATCCTTCCCAAGACGATTTTCCGGGCAAAAGCGGACTCTCTCGCCCTGCGCAGCGCACAGGGACTCTGGATCTCGGGAATTCTGTTCCGTCCCATCGTTTCCTCGATCACCAAAATCACTAATCGTATGGTCAGGATGGCCTCCCGGGGAGAGAATGAAGAAAGCCTGCGGGCCAAGAGAGAAGAGCTCAAGCTTCTGGCAAAAATGGGAGAAAGAGAGGGCGCTCTCCGGAGAGATCAACTCGAGATGATCTTCAATGTTCTGGAAATGGAGACTATGTCCGTCGAAAAGGTGATGACACCGCTTGTGGATATCGTCTGCCTTCCGACGACCGCAAGCCTAGAGGACTTCTTCGAAACCGCTACCAAAACAGGCTTTTCACGCATCCCTGTCTATGAGGACAGAGTGGACAACATGGTCGGATTAGTCAACGTGCTCGATGTGCTTTACACCGAGACTCCATCCCAGACCATTGCCCCGTTCATAAGGAAAGATGTCCGGCATGAGCCCGAGACAAAACGGGTTTACACTCTATTGAGAGAGATGGGACAGGGCGGCCCGACCATGGCCTTTGTCGTTGACGAGTTCGGAGGGATCGTCGGCCTGGTCACCATCGAGGACTTGATCGAAGAGGTTCTCGGGGATATCTGGGACGAAAAAGACAGAGATGAAAGCGACCTTATCCGCCGAATCGGTGAAGGCATCATCGATTGTGACGGGAAGGCCGAAATCCAGCAGCTGAATCACAAATTTAATCTGGACATACCCACGGGTGATTACAAAACGATTGCCGGCTACATCATCTCTCTTCTGGACAGGATTCCCCAGCAGGGAGAACTTGTAGATACCAATACGCTTAAGATGACTATCGTCGAAGCGGACGAGAAAAGTATCAGGCGCGTCCAGGTCAGTATCAGACATCCGTATAGCGACTGAAGCGCATCAGGAATCAGGCGGAGAGAAAGAGAACTTATATATTTTGCCTCGATTTTCCTCTATAATAAACCAAAGAAACGGACCATAAATGCATAAATTTATCACTTTGATTCTGGCCGGGGGGCAGGGAAACCGGCTCTACCCCCTGACAAAAATGAGAAGCAAGCCCGCCGTCCCTATAGCAGGCCGATTTCGTCTCATCGATTTTCCCATCAGTAACTGCATCCATTCAGGCCTGCGCAAAATTTATATCCTCACCCAGTTTTCCAGCGAATCTCTCCACCGTCATATTTTCCTGACCTACAGGTTCGACAACTTCACAAAGGACTTCATCGCCCTCCTCTCGGCCCAACAGACACTCGAAAGCCGCGACTGGTACCAGGGCACCGCGGACGCAGTCAGGCAGAACCTCCACTTCCTCGAAAGCAAAGGGGACATCGTTTTGATCCTTTCCGGCGATCACCTCTATCGGATGGACTACAGGAAGTTCATCGATTTTCATCTGCAACACAACGCTGATATCAGCATCTCTGTTTACCCCGTCAGAAGCGAAGAAGCTTCGGAATTCGGCGTTATGAAGGTCGATGAGAGCAATCGCATCGTCTCTTTTTTTGAGAAACCAAAAACGCCTGCCGAACTCGATGCCACTAAAGTCCCTGAAAGCGTTTTTCAGCAATTCGGCATGGAACCAAAAGGCCGCACTCATCTCGCCTCCATGGGAATCTATCTCTTCAACCTGAAAACACTTACGGAACTGTTGAAAACCACATCGTACGAAGATTTTGGAAGAGAGGTCATCCCTTTTGCAATTCAAAATAGAAAAGTCTTTTCCTTCTTTTTTGATGGCTACTGGGAAGATATAGGGACTATCCGTAAATTCTACGATGCCCACATCGCGTTGACTGATCGCCTGCCCCGTTTCAATCTTTATGACGAGCAGAGACAGATTTTCAGCCATGCCCGATTCCTGCCCGGCTCAAAAATTCTAGAAGCGGACATTCGGGATTCGATCCTCTGCGAAGGGAGCATCATTGACCAGGCCAGAATTGAGAACTCCATCATCGGCATCCGTTCCCGGATCGGACATAATTCACAATTAGAGCGTTCAGTGATCATGGGAGCAGACTATTTTGAATCCCAAGAGGAAATCGACCAGAACGCTGAAATTGGGATTCCCAATACAGGGATTGGGAAGGACTGTATGATCAAGAACGCCATTATCGACAAAAACGCGAAAATCGGAAACGGGGTAAGGATCGAAAACACACAGCATAAACAGAAAGAGTCAACTGAGATTTTCACCATCCAGGACGGCATCGTCGTCATCCCCAAAAATACGGTCATCCCGGATGGAACCATTATTTAGAGACCCGATGATTTCAATTGACGCCGCTAATCTCCTTATGCTATATCTCTAGCCTGAATTATTCACAAGTCCAGGTTGCTGTAGCGGCGACGATGCGGCTTCTGAAGGCGTACTGAAGCGCCGGTCGAATAGGCTGCGAGGAAGCGATGCACTCATCACAAACGAAAACAGAAGAGATCCTGCTCCAAAATAATGACTAGCTCACTGCCTGTACTGTCCATTTGCTTTCTCTGGCATATGCACCAACCTCTCTACAGGAGCCCTGAAGACAACAATTATCTCCTTCCCTGGGTCCGGCTTCACGCGGCCAAAGACTATCTGGATATGGTCCTTCTGATCGAGGCCGTCCCCGGCATGAAAGCGGTAATCAATATGGTGCCTTCCCTTCTTGTCCAGATCCAAGAATATGCCGACGGATCGGCAATCGACCGCTTCTTGCTCTGCAGCCAAAAACCTGCAGACAGGCTCTCAGAAGAAGACAGGTTGTTCCTTCTCCAGAACTTTTTCATGGTCAACAGAGAAAGAAAAATCGCTCCTTCCCTCAGATACCAGGAGTTGCTTGAGAAAAGAGGAGCAGAGCCCTCGCAATTTCCAGAGGCGGTCAGAGCATTCACGGCCCGGGACTTCCTGGATCTGCAGGTCCATTTCAATCTGGCCTGGTGCGGGCCTTCTCTCAGAAAAGATGCCGGTATTTCGAAGATGATGATGAAGGATTCCGGCTTCACGGAACAAGAAAAGGATCTGCTGCTGTCCAAACAAGATGGTGTTCTCCGCCAGATCATTCCCACCATGCGCAGGCTCCAGCAGCAGGGTCGAATAGAGATAACCTTCTCCCCTTTTTTTCATCCCATTCTTCCTCTCCTCTGCGATACGGATGAGGCTCAAAAGGCTCAGCCTGGAGCGCTTCTTCCCGAAAACAGGTTCCATTTCCCGCAAGATGCAGAAGAACAGATCCGTTTGGCCAAAGAATATCACCAGGATGTATGGGGTCAGCCGCCGAAGGGAATGTGGCCCTCGGAAGGGGCGGTCAGTGACAGAACCCTGAATGCAGCTATCAGACAGGGTCTCCGCTGGGTGGCCACGGATCAAGCCATCCTTCAGAGATCACTTGCTCCTAAAGGAGCGGAATTGCCCCCTCTTTCCCCTGAAGATCTGTATACCAGCTATGACTATAACAATCCGGCAGGACGGATATCCCTGTTTTTCCGAAACCAAATTCTGTCCGACCTCATCGGATTCACCTATTCTTCCTGGGACGAGCGGCGGGCAGCCGAAAATTTCTTCAGTAAGCTGCTCGAGGAAAAAATCCGGCTGGGCAACAGTCATAATCATCATATCCTCTCCATCATCATGGACGGAGAAAACGCCTGGGAATACTTCCCGGAAGGAGGCGAAGTGTTCCTGACAACTCTCTACCAAAAAATCGTTGCATCAGACCAACTCCAGCCTCTCACCTTCTCCGAATTCCTCGAGAGGCAGAAAGGGGATCCAAGTCCAGGCCTTCCATCCGTATCCCCGGGAACCTGGATTCATGCCGACTTTTCCACCTGGATAGGTGAACCGGCTAAAAACAAGGCGTGGGACTGTCTTTACCACGCCAGAAAGGCGCTTCAGGAATGGCTCGACGGGCTTTCTGCAGAGGAAAAGAAAGAAAAAAAAGAAACAATAAAGAAAGCCATGGGAGCCATCCATACCGCCGAAGGAAGCGACTCGTTCTGGTGGCTCCGGGAAGGAGATCGGCCTCCCCAAGAGAGGATTTTCGACGACCTGATGAAGCTTTATTTAACACTGATGTACGAAACAATAGGAATGGAGGTTCCACATCAGCTCAAAATCCATCAAGGAGACCGGAATTGAGAAACAAAGCTTTTCTTGTCTTCGGCTGTCACTGCCATCAGCCGTTGGGAAATTTCGACAGCGTTATCGAGACGATTTATTCAGATTCCTATCTCCCCTTCCTTCAAAAAGCGTCCGAGTTTCCCCGGATCAAGATCGTCCTCCATTACAGCGGCGCCCTCCTCGGTTGGCTGGATCAAAATCACCCGGAGTTTTTCGAGCTGCTCAAACACATGGTGTTAACGAATCAGGTTGAGCTCCTATCAGGAAGCTATTATGAAGCCATTCTTGCCGTCATCCCCGAAGAAGATCAGGCCGAGCAGGTCAGAAGACTAACCTCCTTTATCGAGGACCGATTCGAGACCTCTCCCAAAGGAATGTGGCTGGCCGAGAGAGTCTGGGAGCCCAAGCTGGCAAAAACGCTGTCATCGACAGGAATTGAATTTTCTCTGGTGGATGACTTCCATTTCAAGGCCGCAGGATTGGAAAACGAACAGCTGTGGGACTTTTTCCGTGTCGAAGAAGAAGGGAAGTATTTCTCTCTCTTCCCGATTTCCGAAACACTGCGCTACCTGACTCCCTTCCAGGAAGTGGAAAAATCCATCGAGTACCTCAAGCGAACAGTCGAAGCGAAAACAAATCCTCTTCTGGTGATCGTCGATGACGGCGAAAAATTCGGCTCTTGGCCGGGAACAAGGAAATGGGTTTATGAAGACGGCTGGCTGGACAAGTTTTTCACAGCGCTCGAGGAAAACAGCGGCTGGATCGAAACCCTGCACTGCCGTGAATATCTGAGGAAATTCCCACCCGGACGGCTCTGCTATCTTCCCATCGGGTCCTATTTTGAAATGGGAGAGTGGTCCCTTTTTCCGGAAAGAGCGGTCACCTACA
>CBFDBS010000184.1:0-5970 GCA_965603105.1 uncultured bacterium | reverse complement strand
CTGTCTTCTCCGGGATAGAGGGAAGGCATGGGATTTGTGCTTTTCTCGTTTCCGTCTGCATCGCGGACCGCGTTTTCGATGCGGACGACGTCACCCAGTTTGATGAGGATTCCCGAATTTTTATCCCAGTGGCGCATGTGGTCGATGGAATTTTTGAAAAGCCGCTGGCTGAGGTCCTGGTGATCGCTGAAAAGCATGACGTGTTTCAGGTAGCGGTGAAGGAGTTCGTTTTCGAGGCGCATGATGTGGTGCAGAATTTGGAGGTCTTCCTTTGAGCCGCCGTCAGGGTGGGGCTGAAAACAGAGGGCTTCCCCGGCCTCCTCCTTTTTTATCGCTTCGATCATGGCCGTAAACTGCTGGGAATGGCGGACTTCGTCATAGGAAATATTGAGGATCATGTTCTGGATTTTCGGGAAGGCCCCCTCCTCGATTTCCGCGGCCTGATAGAGATTGGTGACCAGGTCTTCGGTTTTCTTGTCCCTGTACAGGTTGTCGATGATCTTGGGGAAGCGGAGGACCTCATCGGTTTTGAAAGAAGGCGTGCCTCCCATCTGGGTGATGATGATGCCCAGTTGAAGCGAATGGTACATCTCGTCGATGCCGATCTGGATGGTCTGGGCCCGGGCGTCCGTGACAGTCTTCATCACCGGGTCCTGGTAGAAAAATTTCCCTTTGGGCATGGAATAGGCATGAATGGTGTACTCGAAGCTCACCGCCCACTCGTGCTCCAGGGCGATATTTAGGAGCCGGAGGGCATCGTCTTTGGTTTTGATGGATTTGATCTCTTCCATTTTTCCTCCTCTTTGGTTTGAAGAAAAGAATTATAATCGTTAGAGCGGCAAAAATAAAGGTGAGAAAATATCCCCCTGAATATCATCGCTAGGGGTGATTGTTGGGCGAGTGCACTTGTGGCAACATGATAGCGGTAATTGAAGTCTTGGCGCCAAAAACGACTCCCATCCAAGGCAGCGCCGAGGTTTTGAAAAGGGAGAGGGATCAAATTCCTCTCCCGCCCTCCTTTCGGTCTGACCTCATCCCAGTCAAAGTTCGGGGTCAGACTTTAAGTCTGACCCCAGTTGTTGGTTGCAATTCTTGGGGAATCGTTGTAAAAGGTGGGCATGGACTTTCCCCGGTTCCGTTCGGATATCGATGCCACCCCTACTCTCTACCAGGAAGAGAGAGTTCTGGTCATACAGGATTCTCTCGGTCTGATAAAAAAACCGGTGCTTTTGTCCAAGACAGACCTTGAGTTTGCCCAGTTGCTCGACGGGAGCAGAACCGTTCAGGACATCCAGCTTCACCTCATGCGGCAGAAGGGCGGCCTGCTCGTCAGTTCTGATTCAATCCACAAGAAAATCCGCGATTTCGACTCTCTTTTTCTACTGGACAGCGAGCGCTACCGACAGGCTAAAAGCAGAATGATAGAAGATTTTTCCAGAGAGGATACCCGCAGGCCTTACTTGGCCGGCAGCGCCTATCCGGATTCAGGCGAAGAACTGCGAGGTTATCTCGATTCCATATTGTCCCGGAAAAATCAAGAAGAAGAGTCACCAACCGGGCCTGTCCGGGCTCTCGTCGCTCCCCACATCGACCTTGAGGTCGGACGCAGAATTTACGGCTTGGCCTATCGAACACTTCGCCGCATGTCTCCCAAAAGAATCGTTCTGATGGGAACGGGACACGGTTTGACCGACGGATTCGTTTCTCTGACGACCAAGGATTTCGAAACCCCGCTGGGACTGGTGAGAACGGACCGGAAGGCCGTCCTCCGCCTGAAGAAGGAAGCCGGCGATGTTTTGGCATCCAGCGACTTTGCCCACCGCAGCGAGCACTCCATCGAGTTTCAAACCCTTTTCCTGCGGCATCTATTCGGGGACACATTCGTTCTTGTGCCTCTTCTTTTCGCTTCATTCCACGAAGTTTTGCACAAACATACACGCCCCTCCCTCATTCCCGGCATGGGCGCTTTCTTGAGCGCCCTGCACTCGATTCTTGACGATTCTCCTGCGGATACTCTGTTTGTGGCCGGAGTCGACCTGTCGCATATCGGCCCCAAATTCGGACACGCTTATCCCTCATCCGTCCTCATCCAAAACGCTCGAGCGCATGATGCCCGGCTCATCGAAAAAATCTGCTCGGGAGATGTGGAGGGTTTCTGGGCGGAGAGTCAGAATGCCGGGGCATCCTACAATGTCTGCGGTTTTTCCGCACTGGCCTGTCTTTTGGAGGTTTTGCCCGATAATGAGGGACGCCTTCTCGGTTATGATTTCTGGGAGGAAGAACCCACACAGTCTGCGGTGAGTTTTGCCGCCATTACCTTAGGAGTGAAGAAATGACAGATTTTGGTGGATCCATCAAACAGAGCCAAGATTATGATGTGGCCATCTTCGGTATTCCTTTTGATGAAAAATCCTGTTATCTTCGCGGGCCCGCCAAAGGGCCACAGGCGATAAGGGAGGCATCGACCGGAAAGATGATCAATCCCTGGACGGAACTGGGAGTGGATTTGGAGGCCGAGGTGACCATAGCGGATTTGGGTGACCTGGATGTCTCCGGGCATTTCATGGAGGTATTTTCCAGAATTGAAGAGAAAGTGTCCGGCATCCTGGCCAAAGGAGCAGTGCCTGTCGCTTTAGGCGGGGATCATTCCGTCAGCTACCCCATCGTCAAGGCCGTCAGAAAGAAGTACGGCCGCTTGGATATTCTCCATTTCGATGCCCATCCCGACCTCTATGAAGAACTCTACGGAGACCGCTTTTCTCATGCCTGCCCTTTTGCCCGGATTTTAGAAGAGGGGCTGGTTGACAGCCTTGTCCAGGTGGGCATCCGCACCGCCACAGGAGAGCACAGGCAAAAAGCGAACGATCACCATGTCCGGATGATAGAGATGAAGGATTTTGATGACTCCCTGACCCTCGCTTTTTCCCATCCCCTCTACATTTCTTTTGACCTGGATGCCCTGGACCCGGCTTTTGCTCCGGGCGTATCCCATCATGAAGCCGGGGGGCTATCGACGCGTCAGGTGGTCAATATCATTCACAGGCTCGAAGCGGAGATTATTGGGCTGGATGTGGTCGAAGTGAATCCCGACCGGGACCAGACAGGGGTGACGGCTGCGGCCGCGGTCAAGGTGATCAAAGAAGTGGTAGGAAAAATTGTAGCCTGCCGCAGAAAAGAATAAGGAGGAAACATGAAACACCGACCGTTTCTTCTATTGTTGATTTTGGCCATTCCCTCTTTGGCAATTGCCCAGGACGATGGCCGGTTCGAAGATTATTTTTTCGACAAAACCATGCGGATCGATTATTTCCATATCGGCAATGCCGGTGAGGAGATCATCACCATCGATCAAATTCACCAGCAGGGGATCTGGGCGGGCAGCCGCCGCAACCTGATCGATCCCTTCAACAACGGAAGATACTCCGTCAAAATCTATGACGATGCTTCGGGCAATCTTATCTATTCCAAAGGATTTGACAGCTATTTCGGCGAGTACAAGACGACGGACGTGGCTCTGGGGGGAGAAAAAAGGACCTACCATGAATCGGCTCTCATCCCGTATCCCAAAAAGAAATTCATATTTTCTCTAGAAGTCCGAGACAGAGACAACAGACTCCAGCCGCTTTTAAAAAAAAGACTCGATCCCTCCTCCATCAGCATCCACAAGGAAGGGCCGGGCAATGAGACATATGTTTTCGAGGTCTTTAAATCCGGAGATCCCCATAATAAGGTGGATGTCGCCATTATCGGAGAAGGCTACGTCAAAGATGAAATAGCTAAATTCCAGGCTGATTTAAAACGCTTCACCGAAATCTTTTTCAACCAGGAGCCGTACACCACATACAGAGATAGTTTCAATATTTACGGAGCTCTGAAACTCTCTCAAGAGAGCGGTTGTGATGAGCCGCGTCACGGAATCTACAAGAATACTACGCTCAATGCGACCTTCAATTCGCTGGGATCGGAGCGGTATCTGTTGACTGAAGACAATAGATCCCTGCGCGATGTGGCCTCCCATGTTCCGTATGATGCTCTTTACATCATGGTCAACCACTCAAGGTACGGAGGGGGAGGCATCTATAACCTGTACTGTACATTCACGGCCGACAACCAGTGGCAGACCTACCTCTTCCTCCATGAATTCGGGCACTCCTTTGCCGGTTTAGCGGATGAATACTACACATCTTCCGTCGCTTATAACGAATTTTATCCCCGAGGAGTCGAACCCCTGGAGAGCAATATTACCGCCCTGCTCGATAAGGACATTGTCAAATGGAAGCCTTTCCTGACGGAGGGGATTGAAATCCCCACTCCCTGGGAAAAGGAAGAGTACGACAGGATTGATAACGCCTATCAGAAAGTTCGGCAGGAACTCAATGACAAGATCGCCGCAATGAAAAGACAGGGAGACTCGATCGAGGAGATCGCCAGGATCGAAGAGGAATCCGAAGCCCTTTCCCTCCAGCATGCCCAGCGTGTGGATGCCTATTTGGCCAAAAGCCGATTTGCCGGTGTGGTCGGAGTCTTTGAAGGCGCCGGCTACTCTTCCCAGGGACTGTTCAGGCCTATGTTGGATTGTCTTATGTTCACCAAGGGAGACAAACCCTTCTGCATGGTCTGTGAACAGGCCATCATAAAAGTGATCAGGTATTATACGGAATAAACCTGGGGAGCGTCGGGACTGATCGATACGCTGGCCTTTCTGGAAGTGTTGACTGATACCGGCGTCTCCAATGAGGAGGGCGAATGAAGGAGTCTGAGCCATGATCAAAAAAAACATTATCGTTATCGCCTTGCTGACGGGTGTGCTGTGGATTCCAGGCCGGAGTGAAGAAAGCCTTTTCACGCCGAAAATCCTGGAGCGTCCTCTGGTTAAAAGAATATTCTCCTACATAGAAACACACAGGGCTCAAATCATCGAGGAGTGGATTTTTCTCACCGAGATCCCTGCTCCCTCCGGGCAGGAGGCCGAGAGGGCCGCTCACATGAAAGCTCAGTTTGAGGCGGCCGGTCTGGACAGGGTCTATATCGATGATGCCGGAAATGCGGTGGGAGTTTGGATGGGCTCGACCGGGGGGAAAAGAATCGTCATTCCCGCCCATATGGATACGGTCTTTCAGGGAGTTGAAAAGATCAAGGTCTTACGAGAAGGCAATGTTCTCAAAGCCCCGGGAATTGGCGATGACACGGCCAGCCTCATCCATCTGCTTTGGAGCATCCGCGCCCTTAAGGAGGCTGGATTCAAACCTGAAAACACTTATTATTTCGTGGGTACCGTCGGAGAAGAGACAGGCTTTGTGGGCATGCGGGCCTTTATGGAGAGTTTGGAAGAGAAAGTCGATCTTGTCATCGCGCTCGACGGAGACCTGGGAGGCGTTCATTACGGCGCCCTTGGATTCGGGGGAGGAACCGTTGTGTTTTACGGCCCTGGAGCCCACACCATGCAAAGCCGGGGCGTGCCCAATCCCAATCTGGCCGTGTCCAGAGCCATCGAACGCATCAGCGGAATCCGATTGTTCGAGGAGCCTCTGGAACGGTGGTCCATTCTCAATGTCGGAATTATCCACGGGGGAAGAGTCCGCAATGCGGTCTCTGAAGAATCTTCCTTCACCATTGACCTCCGGTCACCAAACAAAGAAGAGTTGAGAAGAATCCAGGAAGAGATTAAAACCATCTGTTCGGATGTCGCTCAAAAGGAAAAGGTTCGCGTCGAGATCGATCTGAATGAGGAGGCTGAAGCCCATCAGATCTCAGGCGCCCGGGATTCATTCCTGGTCAAAACTGTGGTGGACATTCTCGATTTTCTGGAAGTCAAAAATGTGACGGTTGATCCCCTCGGATCAACAGATGCCAACGTCGGCATCGAGAGAGGGATTCTCTCCGTGAATTTAGGGCGAACCTATGGACGTTACAAACACAGTCTGAATGAGGAGGCGGATATCGACGGTCTTTTTCTCGCTCTCAAACAGG
>CBFDBS010000183.1:0-6000 GCA_965603105.1 uncultured bacterium | reverse complement strand
GTTAGGCTGGAGAATCCGATGAGAAAAGCCGCCTCAATCCTTTTCATGGTCCTCCTGCCGCTTATAGCCGACTGCCAGACAGTCCGGGAGGCCCAATTCGCAGGCACATTCTACGACGCAAGGCCCAAGGCCCTCTCACTGCAGATCGACAACTATCTCAAGCAGGCGCTGGGAATGGCGCGACAAACCGAAAAACCGTGCGTTCTTGTAGTCCCTCACGCAGGATATTCCTGTTCCGGCCCGGTGGCGGCTTTTGCCTATCGTCTCGTCCAGGGGCTTGATTTTGAGACCGTTGTCATCGTGGGCACGAGTCATCAAGGGGAATTGCGGGGGTGTTCCATTTATCCAGAAGGTGGATATCAAACGCCCCTCGGAGTGGCACTCGTCGACGCCGCGCTCTCCCGGGAAATCAGCCGGATATCCGGATTCACCTATTTCCCGAACGCGCATCAGAACGAACATTCCATAGAAGTTCAAATCCCTTTCATCCAAAAAGTTCTGCCCCGGGCCAAAATCGTGCCCATCCTGATGGGGACACCGTCACCGAAAACCATATCAACGCTTGCCGAAAGCCTAGTCCAGGCCCTGCGCGGGAAAAGAATCCTCCTGGTCGTCTCCACCGATCTTTCCCACTATCACCCGAAAGACAAGGCCAACGCCGTCGACGGCGAGACCATTGCCCTCATTGAAGGCTTCCAAACGGACCTTCTCACCAGCATGCTGCAAAGAAGAGAGAATATTATGTGCGGAGGGGGCGGAGTGGTTTCCGCCTTGCTCTATGCCCAGGCACTGGGGGAAGCCGAAGTCGACATCCTTCACTATGCGGATTCATCCTCGACCTGCGGTCCTCCATCAGAAGTCGTAGGCTACGCGGCCGCAGCGGTGTTTGTCCACAATGAAGGTCAAGTCCTGATTCTTTCCGAAAAAAGCAAAAAAGAGCTCCTCGAGCTTGCCCGAGCAGCCGTCGAACTGTTCATCAGAAAACAGGAAATGATTGCTTACAGCCCTCAAAATCGGGAACTGCTGGGCAAAAGGGGCGTATTTGTCACTTTGATGAAGAAGGATACTTTAAGGGGATGCATCGGCTTTATCGAACCGGTCGCCCCTCTCTATCAAACGGTGATCCAAGCGTCCATCCATGCCTCCTCCAATGACCCCCGGTTCAAACCGGTGACCTCAGATGAGCTTGATGACATAGATATCGAGATTTCCATCCTCACTCCTATGAGGAAAATCAGCGACCCCTCCCTCGTGGAAGTGGGAAAGCACGGCCTTTTTGTCACGTGGAAGGGAAAAAGCGGCCTCCTCCTGCCTCAAGTTCCGGTTGAAAACGGTTGGTCGAGGAGGACCTTCCTCGAACAGGCGTGTCTCAAGGCCGGACTGCCTAAGGATGCCTGGAAATCAGGCGCCGAACTGCTTGTGTTCGAAGCCGACGTTTTCCACCCATAAAAGACCCCGAGCCTACTTTTTTCCTTGGAAATCTGCTATAATTTTGCTTTAAATTCTTGAATCCGAGATTTGAAATGCCTTTGTATGAATACAGATGTTCAAAATGCGGCTCCGTTTTTGAAGTGATTCAGAAAGTGACGGAGAATCCTTTAAAAAAATGCCTCAAGTGCGGCGCGGCCGTACAAAAAGTCATTTCTGCTTCAGCCCTCCAATTCAAAGGATCAGGCTGGTACATCACCGACTACGCACAGAAAAGTTCAAAACCCTCACCAAAAAAAGAATCCCCGAAAAAACCGGAACCTTCGGCTAAAAACGACAAAAAAGATGGTTCTTCTTCATCATCTTCCTCATCCGAACCCTCCTGATACTCTTTGCGCTCCGCTTCCGCCATTTCTTCTTTGAGCCCACGCATGTTGAATGCGCATCGAGAACGGGTATTTTCCCCAGGGGACTGTTTTGACAAGCCCCTGATTAGGGTCTACAATTGGGCAGATGAAGATTATCGTTCGGGCCCCCAACTGGATAGGAGACGCCGTGCTAGCCCTGCCGGCCTTAGAGAGCCTGAGCCGCAGCAAACCAGAAGCGGAGATATGGATAGCGGGACGTGATTGGGTGAAAGACCTGTTCCTTCCCCTCGATTTCATCCACGACTTCATCCCTCAGCCCGATTCCGCCCGGCCGAAAATCCTTTGGGAAGCGGCGAAGATTTTGAGGCAAGAGCATTTCGACGCAGGCCTTCTCCTCACCAATTCCTTTGCCTCCGCACTTGTTTTTTTTCTAGCCGGGATCCCCCAGCGGTGGGGATACTCCAGGGACGGACGAGGAATTCTATTGACAAAAAGAATCCGCCATAAAAAAGGAACGGGCCCTCGTCATCAGATGTTGTACTATCTTGACCTAATCTCCAGCCTCGGATTCGAAGTGAACAGTCCCGAACTCCGATACCGGCTCGATGAAGACGAGTGCCGCCAGGCCAAAATCCGTCTGGCGGCTCTGGATCTCGACTTCGAGAAGCCACTTGTCGTCCTCAACCCCGGCGCGTATTACGGACCTGCCAAAAGATGGCCGCCTCCCCGCTTCGCCGAGCTGGCCGGCCTCATCCAGGAGCGGGCCGGGGCTCAAATCCTCATCATCGGGTCCTTAGAAGAGCGAGACCTGGCGGAAAAGATCTCCGCCCTGATGAAGACAAAGCCCATTGTATTGAGCGGAGAAACAACGCTCCCTCAGCTTGCCGGCATTCTCAAGCAGGCCTCTCTGTTCGTTACCAACGACACAGGCCCCATGCATCTGGCCCACGCGATGAAGGTGCCGGTTGTGGCTATCTTCGGCCCCACCGATCCTGACTCGACCGGCCCCTTTTTTCAGCCCTCGGCCGTCGTTTTTAAAAAAGTATCCTGTTGGCCCTGCAAATACCGGGAGTGCCCTACAGACCACAAATGTATGTTTGAAATTTCGGCGGAAGATGTCTACAGCGCCGGCGAAAGGTTTTTGAATTGAAAAAAAAAGCAGTTTTTCTCGACAGAGACGGCACCATCAACAAGGATGTCGGCTACCCGGATTCCTACAAGAAAATTGAAATTTATCCCTATAGCTTTGAGGCGCTTCAAAAAATTAAAGAGGCGGGATTTCTGGCGGTTATCATCACCAACCAATCAGGAGTAGGCCGGGGACTGATCGAGGAAAGCAGCCTGGAAGACATCCATGTCAAGATGCAAGGGGCTTTTGCCCGTTACGGGATTTCCTTCGACGGTATTTACCACTGTCCGCATTACGCCTTTTCCGAAAACCCAAATTACAGCGTTCAATGCAACTGCCGTAAACCTCAACCGGGAATGGGAAAACAAGCTGCCGCCGATCTCGATATCGACACCTCTCACTCTTACATGATCGGCGACAAGGTAGAGGACATCCTTTTCGGAATCAACATCAAAGCCACGCCCGTTCTTGTTCTGACAGGATTCGGACAAACATCAAAGGAACAGCTCGCAGACAAGGAGATCAATCCCGCCCATGTTGCTCCAAATTTACTGGAAGCCGTGGAGTGGATCATCGAGCAGGAAAAGAAAAAATGAATCGGCGCTTGACTCCATCATTCAGAGAGGGTAGCCCTGGAAAATCATGATCAGGTTTAACGACATTCTCGAAAAGCTTTCCTCATCCTATTCCGAAAAAGATTTCAACCTTTTAAAGAAAGCCTATGTGTTTGCAGCCAGCGCCCACAAAGGCCAGGTCAGGCGGTCCGGAGAGCCCTATATGAGCCACCCTCTGGAAGTGACCAATATGCTCCTGGATATGAATCTGGACATAACGACTCTTGCCGCCGGCCTTCTCCACGATGTCCTGGAAGATACGGACATCACCGCGCCTGACCTTCAAAAGGCTTTCGGCAAAGAAGTGACGTATCTGGTCGAGGGAGTGACGAAAATAAGTCTTATCCAAGATTCTTCCCCGGAAACGAGACACGCCGAAAGCATCCGCAAAATCATTCTGGCCATGACCGATGACCTGAGGGTCATCTTCATCAAGCTGGCGGACAGGACTCACAATCTAAAGACTCTGAAGTTTCTTCCCGAAAAAAAGCAGAAAAGAGTGGCCGAGGAAACCCTCGAGCTTTACGCCCCCATCGCCAACAGGCTGGGAATGGGCCGGATCAAAGCCGAGTTGGAAGACCTGTCTTTTCGCTATGTCGATCCTGAAAACTACTTCAAAATCGCTTCTCTGGCCGAACCTAAAAGGAAGCAGGTTGAAAGGGAGCTGAAAAAACACAGGAAAAAGATCCAGGAGCTGATGACGGCCAATGAGATTGCGGCAGAGATCTTTTATCGGATAAAAAGACCGTACAGCATCTACAGCAAGATGAAGAGACAGACCATCCATTTTGACCAGGTCTATGATTTCATGGCCATCAGGCTGATCACAGATACAACGAGCCATTGTTATACCGCCCTGGGGATCATCCACCAGAACTGGCCGCACCTTCCCCACCGTTTCCACGACTTCATTTCCATGCCCAAACCCAACCTCTACCAGTCCCTCCACACAACCATCATCACTGAAAAAAAACAGACCATAGAGGTGCAGATACGCACCCATGAAATGCACGACCTTGCAGAAGACGGCATCTCCGCCCACTGGAGGTATAAGGATATGGACCCTTCGTCCATGATGAAGGAGGACAAGCGCCTCCACTGGCTCCGGGAAATGGTCGATCTCTATAAGGAACAAAAGAGCCCTCAGGCGTTTCTCAAGAACGTCAAAACAGGACTCATCCCCGAAGAGGTGTATGTCTATACTCCGAAAGGAGGGACGGTGACTCTCTCGCTGGGGGCGTCGGCCCTCGATTTTGCCTTCAAGATTCATTCGGAGATCGGCCTTCACGCCGTCGAGGCCAAGATCAATGGCCGTAGCGCCCCAATAAAAACAATCCTCAAGACGGGAGATCTGGTCGAAATCACAACCTCTCCCGACACGGTCCCGAACCGAAAATGGATGAATATGATTTTCACGCCCACGGCACGACACCACTTGAAGCACTGGCTCAATCTCCAGGACAAGTTAAAAAATAGAGAATTAGGAGAAAAGCTTTGGAAAAAAGAATGCCTGAAATACAGGCTCCCGTCTGATGCGACCAGAGGAAAAAACCTGCTCAGTAAACTCTCTCAAGCGTACAATTACCGCATCAAGACCATGGAGGATTTTTACGCCCAAATCGGTTCGGGAAAAATCGTCTTGAACAAGAGGTTTCTGGAAAAACTCTTTACCGTACCGTCGCTGGCAGAAAAAAAGAAAAGCCTCCTGACCAAGGTCGTCACAAAAGTGAAACCGCCCCCCCCCTCAGCCATTCTGGTCAAAGACATGGAAGACCGTCTTGTCAAGCTCGCCAGTTGCTGCTCTCCGATTAAAGGAGAGCCCATCATCGGTTACATGACTTCCGGGAAAGGGCTCACTATTCATTCGCTCCGCTGTCCAAAAGTCAAAAAAGAAATATTGGATGAGAACCGGCAGGTCGAAGTCCGGTGGGATAAAAACAGCACCGGATTCTACGCCGCGACTCTTTTGATTAAAGGGAATGATTCTCCAGGAGTCCTGGCTCAGCTCACCTCCATCATCGCTCAGCAGGGCGGCAATATTTCAAAAGCGGAGGTCAAAACGTCTGCCGATAAAAAAGCCCAAATCAAGCTCACTCTCCTTATCAAAGACATCAAACACCTGCAGGAAATTATGAGCAAGACAGAAAAAATAAAAGAGATTTCGACCGTGGAAAGGGCTTAGTGGGAATTAGAGCGCCTTCTCCACTTTCCCGGAACGGATACACCGAGTACAGACCCAGACATGCTTCACTTCCCCCTTAAATTTCGCTTTCACCCTCTGGAGATTGGGTGCCCACTTTTTCTTGGATGCTTTATGGGAATGACTCAAGCTCTGTCCGAATATCGGCCCTTTTCCACAAACAGCGCATACTTTAGGCATTGTTGATCACTTTGTCCACAATTTAATGATTGTCATTTATAGCACAGAATGCTTTTCAATTTCAACTCCAAGATCATTCAA
>CBFDBS010000182.1:0-6018 GCA_965603105.1 uncultured bacterium | reverse complement strand
CCTCTGGCCCCACCTTCCTGTGATTCCATCCCTACTAAATAACCTGAATTATTCATAAAAGATGTCGACACCTCTATCTAAGATAATTGATTCAAGCATGTTATGCTAAATTTCGACAAGATCCAGGATAGAACTTTTGTGCTTATTTTCATTTTATTTTATGTCGACATCTTTTACCATAAAGGCGAGCCAATCTTACCTCATCGGCATCCTCGCAGCCTGTTCGACGTACCTCAGAGTACGCCTTCACAGGCCGCATCGTCGCCGCTAAGGCAACCTTGACTCGTGACTAATCCAGGATAATATTCCCTCCGCCTGTATTATTAAGTTGTGTTCTCTGGAGAGTTTTAATAATCTAAGAGAACATCTGAGTAAGGCTTGAATCGACGGAAAATCAGAGTCCATGTCATTTTTGTTCAAACCGCAAAAAAAAAGCCGGTTTATCCCTCGTGCCGTTCTGATTGTCCTCGCTCTTCTGCCTTTGGTTATCCTGATCAGTACGGTTGTCCATTTTGCGGTCGATGTTCCCTACTGGGATCAGTGGAATTTTGTGCCGCTTTTGGGAAAATCATTGGATTGGGGGGTGAGCCTCGAAGACCTCTGGGGTCTTCACAACGAACACAGACTTTTCTTCCCGCGTATCCTTATGTTGGGATTGGCTCATTTGAGCGCCTACAACATCAACTGCGAACTGGCCCTTATTCTTTTCTTGGCGGTGGGCATTTTTTGCCTTGTGCTCGTCCAGCTCCGGCAAACATTAAAACAACTGGCCATTAAAGGCCCTGTATGGGTAGTCCCTGTTTTAAGTCTTCTGGCCTTTTCTCTCAACCAGGGAGAAAACTGGGTTTGGGGCTGGCAGATACAGATTTTTTTGAATGTTCTGGCGGTTGTTGCCGGCATTATGCTTTTGGTCCATCCCCGTTTGAACTGGCTGAAATTGATTGTTGCCCTGTTCTGCGGTATCGTGGCCACTTACTCCTTCGCCAATGGCTTGACTTACTGGTTCATTGGTTTGCTGGGCTTGGCGCTGGCGTCCTCTGTCGGTACGAAGACGAAGAGGGCGATGATCTCTTTCTGGTTGCTGACAACGGGGCTCGTTTTGCTTTCCTATTTGGTGAAGTTCCGTCCCGGATTGTCCTCAGGAGAGCCGGTTCTTTATTTTGTGTCGCATCCCGTTGAATACCTGGGCTATATTTTTAAATACCTTGGAGCCGCCATTATCAACTACCAGGAGTACGCCTTGATGTTTGGAATGACGGGTGCCGCCTTTTTCTTTTGGTCTTTTCGGGCAATGACTTTTAAAAAGCGGGCTTGGCTTTCGGCCCTTTTGCCTTTTTTTCTGTTGGGTCTTTATGCCCTTGCCAGCGCCTCAATGACCGGAGTCGGCAGGGTAGGGTTGGGATCCGAACAGGCTATGAGCTATCGATACGTCACTTTTTCCAATCTTCTCTGGTTTGCAAACTCTGTGTTCCTGTATATCCTGATTAAGTTTTTTCTGGCGGAAGTGGATAAACGGAAAAAGAGACGTTTCGTTATGGTGATTTTATCGGCTTTCTGCCTGTCGGTGTTGTTTCTTGTCGGTAGAACCTCTTACAGGGTGGGGTACAGGGCCCTTCAATCCTATCATGACAGCCTTGTGCCGGCACAGCGCGAACTAAGACGAGGAGAGGATGTAGAGCTTCTCAAGCGCCTTTATATCGATCCCGATTCGGTCCGGGAAGGCATAGAGATCTTAAAGCGGCACAAGCTTTCTGTTTTCAGGGAAGAATAAATTTTTCCAGGCCGGGTATTTTGACTTTCCCGGCTCTATTTGAT
Organism: uncultured bacterium; assembly: GCA_965603105.1. Taxonomy (GTDB): domain Bacteria; phylum Acidobacteriota; class Aminicenantia; order Aminicenantales; family Aminicenantaceae; genus CBFDBS01. The sequence goes on along the minus strand of CBFDBS010000182.1, from coordinate 4,203 downwards.
AGAAGACGATTCCAAAAAGGCGGTTTGAATCATGGGAAGTGAAAAGCGTGACATCAACAGACGTCAGTTTTTAAAACGCGTATCAGTGGCGGCAGCCGGAGCTTTGGGATTTCCTTCAATCGTCCCCGCCTCAGTTCTGGGGAGATCTGGGGTGCAGTCTCCCAGCGACCGGATTGTCATGGCCGGAATAGGATTCGGAATGCAGGGGATCCCCAACATGCGGAACTTCTTGAGTAAAGATGAAGTCCAGTGGGTGGCCGTCTGCGATGTGGACAGGGAGGCTCTCTTGAGGGCTAGGGACATTGTCAATCAACACTACGGCCGCAGCGATTGCGTAGTCTATCATGATTTTCGTGAACTCTGTTTGCGGAGGGATATCGATGCCGTATCCATTGCCGTTCCCGATCACTGGCATGCCCTCCTGTCCATAGAAAACATTCGGGCGGGCTTTGATATCTTTGGAGAAAAACCCTTATCCCACAGCCTTGTTGAAGGCCGGGCCATGTGTGACACGGTTCAGCGTTATGCACGGATATGGCAGACAGGCAGCTGGCAGCGGTCGGTGGAAAACTTTCATTTTGCTTGTGAATTGGTCAGGAACGGTCGCATCGGAAAGGTTATCCGGGTTGAGGTGGGGCTTCCAGAGGGCCATTATGATTTCGCGGGCACCTTTGGACAGGAAACACTTGGAGAGCCTCCTGCCAATCTGGACTACAATTTCTGGGTTGGGCCGGCTCCCAATATTCCTTACTGTCCGGCACGTGTCCATAGGAACTGGCGTTGGAACATGGATTTTGGGGGCGGGCAGTTGATGGACTGGGTCGGGCATCACGTCGACATCGCCCATTGGGGACTGGGATTCGATGAAACGGGTCCTGTCGAGGTCGAAGGTTGGGGCTATTTTCCAAAATCGGGCATTTACAACAGTCCTACCCGCTACTTCCTCACAGCCAGGTACAAGGATGAGACGTCTATGGTGATCGCAGGAGGATACCCGGAAATCCGCCCTGGAACAAAGTGGATCGGTCAAGACGGGTGGGTGTGGTGCGATAGAGGCGGTCTGGAAGCCAGCCCGTCCAGTCTGCTCCAGGAATTTATAGGTCCTGATGAGAACCGCCTCTATAAAAGCCGGGATCATTTCCAGAATTTTTTGGACTGTGTGAAAACCCGCCGGCCGACCATCACTCCATGTGAAGTGGCCCATCGCTCAGCCAGTGTCGGCCATTTGGGAGTGATTGCCATGGAAGTAGGGAGAAAGGTTCGCTTCGACCCGGATACCGAGACCATTCTTGGAGATCCGGAAGCGGAGCGTCTTTTGAGCCGGGCCTACCGCAGCCCTTGGCAGCTCAACCTTTGAGTGGAAGATTCGAGGGATGGAAAAAATGAAAAGAATGAATATGAAGTTGCTCGTGTCTCTGGGCCTGTCTTCTCTCCTGACTTTTTCCTTGGGAAATCCTCTGTTGCCGGCAGAAAATACGACTGCCGGAATCAAGACTTTGATTCTCACTGGGCAGAACACCCACAACTGGGCAAAAAGCAGTCGGATCTTGAAGCAGGTATTGGAGGATACGGATCTGTTCGTTGTGGATATGGTCGTCAGCCCTCCTGAGGGTGAGTCTCTGATTACTTTTACGCCGGACTTTAGCGGATACCAGGTTGTCATCTTGGATTACTGCGGCGAAAGCTGGCCGAAGCGGACTCAGAAGGCCTTCTTGGAATTTGTCTACAAGGGAGGAGGAGTCGTCGTTTACCACAATTCAGGGAATGCCTTTCAAGACTGGCCCGAATACATCCAGATTATCGGACTAGGAGGCGGAAACCGGAGCCAGGAGGCCGGTCCTTTTCTTTATTGGGAGGATGACGGCCTTGCCGAGGACAAAAGTGAAGGATTCGCAGGCCATCACGGCCTCAGACATGCGTTTCCGGTCGATACACGAGATACAGTTCATCCCATAACCGCAAATCTCCCTCCAAGGTGGATGCACGCCGAGGACGAACTCTACAGCCTCATGCGAGGACAGACAAAGAACCTGCGGATTTTGGGCACTGCTTACAGTGATCCCCTTAAGGGGGGAACGGGCCGGCATGAGCCCGTTCTCTTTGTCAATTCCTACGGAAAGGGAAAAATTTTCCACACGACTCTCGGTCATTCCGCGGGCGAAGGCCCTTTTCCGGCTTTAGAGTGTGCGGGCTTTATTGTCACTCTCCAGAGGGGTGCGGAATGGGCGGCAACGGGACAGGTTACCCAGACCGTTCCACCGGATTTTCCTGGCCTGACTCGAGAGATTCCATCTCCCGCCGATGTCCGGCGTTGGGCGGAATACACCCCTCCTTCTCTGGATGATATTCTCGGGGAGCTCGCTTTTTATGAATATGGACAGGAAGAAGAGATCCTGGGTCGCCTGAGGGAATTCATAATGTTTCATAAGGATTCTCTTGAATCGAGAATCCACTGTGAAGAACGGCTTACCGCCTTTCTCGAAGGCGACGCCTCTTTAGCCGGCAAAATGGCAGCCTGCCGCCACCTGCGCTTGATAGGAACGGTACAATCTGTCCCTATTCTGGAAAGAATGCTTTTCCGGGAGGACACCTGCGATATGGCCAGGTTTGCACTGGAGAAGATTCCCGGGATGGAAGCCGAGAAAGCCCTGATCCGCAGCCTCTCCCGTAACGGCAAAGAGCAAAGGCTGGGAGGTATCGCCTCTTTAGGACAAAGAAAAGCGGTCTCGGCCGTAACGGAGCTGGGCCGGTTGCTCAGCATATCCGACCTGGAAATCCAAGTTGCCTCGGCCAGAGCCCTGGGGCATATCGCAGGCAGTGAAGCGGCCCGGATCCTTACTTCAGCACTCGGAGAAAGTAAGGATGAGCTCAACTTTCAGTTGGCTACGGCTCTTTTGAATTGCGCAGAAAAGTCCGCTGTCGATGGGGATATCGAGCAGGCCGCCGGCCTATACGGACGGCTTTCCGGATCTCAATTTCCAGTTTCCGTCAGAGCGGCGGCCTTGAAAGGATTGATCACTTCTGATAAAGAGAGGAGCAAAACAATAATTCTTGACGCATTGAAGAGTACCGACTCCGGTATCCATACGGCAGTTATAAGCAAAATCACAGAGGTTTTTGAAGATCGGGATATTCAGGGTGTAATCGGCGAGCTTTCGCACCTGCCCGTGAAAAGTCAAGTGGCTCTGTTGAATGTTTTGCCTCATTATCCAAAAAAGGCCGTGCTTCCGACGGTCATTGAAGCGACAAAAAGCGAAAATGAATGGATTCAGGCTTCCGCCTTGGCGATTCTTGGAAAGATCGGGGATGCCTCTGTTGTCCCTCTCCTGGCCGGGTATGCATCCCGAAGCCAAGGGAATGTGCGGCAGGCGGCCAGAGAAAGCCTGTGGAATTTGAACGGTACAGAAGTCGATCAATCTATTCTTCTCCTCCTTATGAAGAATGTCGATTCGTCCCTCCAGAGAGAGCTTGTCCGCTGCACCGGAGATCGGCGAATAGAAGCCGGGAAACACATCCTTTTTGACCTGATCCGCACTTCTGAAGATCCACGTCTCCGATTGGAAGCTGCCAGAAATTTAGGAAAGATCACGGATCAGTCAGATTTACCGAGTCTTCTGGATCTCCTGATCGGCAGTGAAGAGGAATCAGAAAGGGAAGAGCTGAGGCGGGCCGTGGTCACTGTCACGTCCAAAATCCCCATCAGAGACACTAGGGCAGGAGCCGTAAGAGAGATGTTGGCGGAGGTGAAAGACGACAGCGCCAAAGCTGAACTGTACAGAGTTATGGGAGGTATCGGCGATCATAGCATTCTGCCCCTCCTGCGCATTGCCTTGAACAAAAAGGATTCTCCGGTTTATGACGGAGCTGTACGGGCATTTGTTGACTGGCCCGACACATCTGTCAAAGAGGATTTGCTCTGGATTGTCCAAACGGCCGAAAATCCTCTTCATCGCGTTCTGGCTTTGCGTGCCGGTCTGCAGATGGCGGGAAGAGATCGACTCCAAAGACCGGCTTCAGCCGTCGAATTTCTGCAGCGTGGACTTGTGCTCTCTGAAAGGACGGAAGAAAAAACCATGGTCCTGGCTTTGCTCCCGCGGTTTCCCTGCGCTGAATCCTTGAAGCTGGCCTTTTCTCTTCTTGCCGAGGAATCCGTTCTGGAAGAAGCGCGGCTGGCCGTCCAGAAAATTCTGTACGCTCTTTTAA
>CBFDBS010000181.1:0-6021 GCA_965603105.1 uncultured bacterium | reverse complement strand
CGCATGCGGAGCCTTCTGAGTGATGAATCCCAATTGCCTCAAATCAAAAGAGAGATGGCCGAAAATATCGACAGGAGAGGGGGGCCGGAAACTCTTGTTCTTGCTTCCTTTCCGAAGAAATCCGAGTGGGAAGGACAAAACCTCCAGGATGTCAGCCTGACTTTGAGTATGAATCCCGTCGATACGGCCATCGAACTGATTCTGATGGGAGGGGCAAGCCTCGTTTCTTTCAACATGACGGATGAGGATGTGGAGTTATTCATGAGCAAGCCCTGGGTGATGACCGGGTCCGATGGTTCGCTCTTGGTCTTCGGCAGCTCCCTGCCCCATCCGCGGAGCTATGGCACGTTTCCCCGGAAGATCAGGACTTATGTCCTGGATAAAAAACTTATAAGTTTGGAGCAGGCCGTCAGAGCAGCCACCGGACTTCCGGCCGAGATGCTCGGATTCAAAAACAGGGGAAAGATCGAAATCGGGGCTGTGGCGGATTTAGTGATCTTTGATCTGGACAGAATTCGGGATAAAGCGACCTACAACGATCCCCATCAGTACAGCGAGGGTGTGGAGCATGTTCTGATAGGCGGAAAATCCGTCATAGAGGATGGCCTCTTCAACGGAATGCTGGCTGGAAAACCTCTCCGCAAGGGAAGAGATTTTTAACAGTCAAGAGCGTTCCCTATTGGTTGTCCTTGAGAATCACCTCGTCAGCGCTGCCGTAGTAGATGCCGTTAAAGAGAAATTTGAACGTTCCGTGGGGCTGTCCCCGGAAGGCGACTTCTGGTCCGAGGATGAACAGTTTACCCTTCCCGACCCAGGCTTCGATCACGGCTAGCCCCCCTTCGAGATAGTGCTGACCCCATGCCCATCCGCTGCGCAGGGGGTGATCGTTGTCGAACCAGGCAACGGGCCGGATGTTTTGCAGAAACGCTTCGGGTTTAAATTTGAAAACCGGACTCCGGTTAAAGGTCACATCCACTCTTTCCGGCAAACCGTGGGCGAGGGGATTGGAATTATCCACTTTGACCTGAAGGATAGAGCCGGGCACGAAATATTTTTCCGATCGGAGAGCGCTTTCACTTCCGTCCTGGAGTTTTTCGACCAGCGCGTTTTTGATCGGCAGATCGGCAAAAGAGGCCAGATTTGATGAACTGCCTATAGTCAGGATGGTCCCGCCTTCTTTGAGGAATTTGATCAGTTCGGGGATGGTTTCCGAGGCCGTCACTCTTCCCATTTGATTCCGGTATTCCTCGGGAATGTCCTGAGTTTCTCCCCCGAAATTATCTGGGAAGTTACCCTCACCGCCGCTGCGGTTGGAGGGAATGGCTCCGCCGGGGAAGATGAGGACATCGAATTTTTCTCGGATGTTACCCTCGTCCAGGGTGGGGGGGTAGACGACTTCGAATGGAAATTCGAACTGTTCGAGAAGCCATCGAATCCAACCGGAACTGGAAGATCCGCCATACTGGTCCCAGAGTCCAATCCGGATCGGTTTCAACTCATAAGCCTCTCCAATCGGTTGAGTCGGGATGCCTGTGAATGTCAATCCAATCTCTGTGCCCAGTTGTTCCAATAACTTCTGTGTGGAGGATTGAGCCGGGATAAAGAATGTTCCCGCCGGAAATGACTTGCCTGATGCTTGAATATCCTTTTTCAACCAATAAACCTTTTCTCCGTTTTTAAGAAGCCTGTTGATGGCGGTAAAAGAATCGTTGGTCAGGTGACTCAAAAGGAAACCGGCGGTGCTGCCTTGAGCTGTCACTTTTCCGGGGGGGATAGCGGCCATCCCCTCGATTTTTTCGAACGGTCCTTCAAAGCCCTCTAGGATTCTGTCGAACTCCACTCCCATCTGAAAGGCGACCGTCCAGCCTGCGTTGTCATAAGTGGGTGTGGGAGGTGCACCGGGGTAGGGGATATCGTCGGGGTGGAATTGGGGTTCGAACATGGTTAGAAGATGGGGACGGAAAGCCTGGGCGGATTTGACGATATAAGAGTCCTTGGGGTACGTCTTTCCCTCGATCTCGAAATCATGTGTGGCTTGATGAATGAAAATTCCGTTTTTGATAAGCGTATTGATGAATTTAGTGGCTGTGAGAAAATCCGACTGGTCGGAAGGGATAATATATCCCCGGGGGTCCCTATCGGCAGACTGGCGCATCAGTTCAAAATACTCCTGCGCGTAGCCTCTTGAGCGTCCGGAACCGGCTTGCTGAATTCCTTCTTCTTCAATGGTCCGTTCAACATCGGCGATAGTCTTGGCACCAATGGTCCAACTGTCCCGGCTTCCCTTGTCTACGGAATTTCTTCCCATCTTATAAATATTGAGAAGGAAATCTTCGCGGAGCTTGGAGGCCAGATCCAGGATGGCCCGGTTGGCTGTGATGGAATATTCGATCGATTGACGGAAATGCCATTCCTGGGGAGCGATGGGATAGGGGAGGTCATTTTCAGGGAGCTGTTTTTCCGGGATGAAGGGGATTGACATCGGTGTGGGATTCCCGATGGCTTCTGTCAGGATGCCGATGATGTTATGAAAGTAGACCGTTGTTCGCAAGCCTCCGTTCCACCACGTTGAATAACGGGCACCTGACCTCATCGTTGCCCCGGGCTTGCCCTCGGCGGCGAACCGGTTGTGCATGGCCGCGCCGACAAGGTCGATGCCCAGGGGAACGAGCGGATCGAAGCAGTAGTTGAAGGGATCGCGGAAAGGCGGAGCGAAAAGAACTGTCCCGGCTGGACCGGACTGATGATGGTTGTACACGATCTGTGGGAACCATTCTCTGTAGAGTATCCGGTTGACCGCTTCGGTCTCAGGCTGAGTGGACATATAGAAATCTCTATTGTTGTCGTGGCCGATGTATTTGTGGTAGAGCCTGGGGAGGCTGCGTGTTGACCTCTTCAGGGGATCCGCTTCCCTCATGTACCAGTTGGAAACGAGCTCCATTCCATCAGGATTCGTGCAGGAAGCCAATAGAATGACATTGTCCAGAATCCTCAAGGTTTCTCTATCATTCATGGCAGCCATCTGATAGACAAGCTCGATGATCTGTTGCGCGCCGAGCACTTCTGTCCCGTGCAATCCACCGTCTATCCAGATGACCGCCCGGCCTTCTGATGCCAATTTTTGTGCCTCGTTATCGGATAAACCTTCAGCCAGGGCCAAATGCCGAGAGATGTCCCGGTAGCGGTCGAGATTTTTGTGGTTCTCAGGGGAAGTGATAATAGCCAAAAGCATGGTGCGGCCTTCGGCGGTTGTGCCGAATTCCACAAGTTTGATCCTCTCGGATTCTTGCTCCAGTTTTTTCCAGTAGGCGGCCAGCTGGGTGTAATTGGCTAAGTGGTAGTCATCACCGATGTTGAATCCCAAGAATTCCTTTGGTGATGTGACTGTATCGGCCGACAGCAACGAGAGGGAAATAAAAACCAATAAAACAGGAAACAAAACAAACAGTTTTATAGACTTAGACATCGTTTTCCTCCTCTATCCCAAATCATGTCTTTTCTTCCGGAGAAGAGTGATCGTTCTTCTCAAGTGCGAATCTATAACACAGGACCCGGTGACTGTCAAAAGTCAACCTGAGCATCTGCCGGATATTGATAATCCTTATTCCCTCATTTGTCCGAGATGTGCCGGTTTTGTTTTTTTTTGGTCTCTTTCAATAAACGTTCTATGGCTTCGATAAGCTCGTTGGGATTGATGGGTTTGGAGATGTAATCGTCCATGCCCGCTTCCAGACACCGTTCCCTGTCACCCTTCATGGCATGGGCGGTTAAAGCCAGAATCGGCGTGTAGAATCCTCCCTTTTTTTCTTCGGCTCTGATGCGCTGCGTTGCTACTAGACCGTCTGTGCCGGGCATCTGCACATCCATGAGAATCAGATCAAATTGTTCCTTCTTCCATTCGGTCAGGGCTTCGTCGCCATTTCCCGCCAGGATGACGAAATGCCCCTGTTTCTTGAGGATGTTTTCAACCATTTTCTGGTTGATGGCATTGTCTTCCGCCACGAGGATATGGAAACGCTCCCTGGATTCCTTGATGACATATTTGGTGATGAGAGGTGCGCTTCCTTTTTTCCTGAGACTCTCTCCCAGAACATACATGATGGCATTGAGCAGTTCCGACTGTTTGATGGGTTTAGTCAGATAGGCGGATATGCCGAGGCTCCTGCATCTGGCCGCGTCCCCGCGAACTCCAGCCGAGGTGAGCATCATAATTGTCGGCTGAGGAAGGCCGGGCATCTGCTTGATCTCTGCGGCCAGAGAAAATCCATCCATTTCAGGCATCTGGGAATCCAGAATGACCAGTGAGATAAATTGTCCTTCTCTGCGTGCTTCCTGGAGATAGGCTAAAGCCTCTTTTCCCGTGGCCAGGCTGGCTGGCTGCATTTTCCAGTTTTTGAGCATATTGTCCAGGATGGTTCTGTTGGTCAAATTGTCATCGACAACCAGAATGCGGAGCCCGGCTAAATTCTCCGCCTCCACAGGAATGAGCATGGGTTCCGGGCCCTTCTGAAGGCCGAGCCGGACTGAAAAAAAGAATTGGCTTCCCTTCCCCGGCTGGCTCCCGACTCCTATTTCCCCGCCCATGAGTCCAACCAATTGAGACGAGATTGTCAGGCCCAAACCAGTTCCTCCGTATTCTCGTGTTATGGTTCCATCAGCCTGAGTGAAGGCATCAAAAATTTGTTTCTGCTTGTCTTCGGGGATGCCGATTCCCGTGTCTTTGACAGTGAAGAGGAAAACGGCTTCATTTTCAGTCTGTTCCTTTGCGGTCAGAGTGATGACGACTTCCCCTTTTTCTGTAAACTTGATAGCGTTGCTGATCAAATTGAGAAGTACCTGGCGCAGCCGGCCTGGGTCCCCGATCACTCTGTTGGGGATCTCAGGGGCGGCTTCGTAAGCCAGTTCAAGCCCTTTTTTGTGGGCTTGAACGGCTAACGCCGAGACCATGTCGCCCAAGGCTTGATGGAGGTTAAACTCGATGTTGCCGATTTCAATTTTACTGGCTTCGATTTTGGAGAAATCAAGAATGTCGTTGATGATGGTGATCAAAGAGTCGGCGGATTCCTTGACTGCATCGAGGTAGTCCCGCTGTTCATCCGTTAAGTCGGTACCTAAGGCCAGCTCAGTCATGCCGATGATTCCGTTCATTGGTGTCCGGATCTCATGACTCATATTGGCCAAAAATTCGCTCTTGGCTCTGTTGGCTGCATGGGCTTCCATTCTGGTTTCGACGAGCTCTGCGATATCCGTAAAGGCCGTCAATACTCCCTTGAATTGTCCGTTTTTAAAAAGAGTTTGCGCGGAGATGAGCACAGGAACTGTGGATCCATTTTTAGTGAGGATGCGGGCTTCATACTTTTCGGTGGTTTTCAGTTGGCGTGAGCTTGTTTTATCGGCGATTTTTTCCCTTTCCTCCTCAGGAACGATTTTTTCCCAGCTCTGTCCGGCAAGTTCCCCAGGTGTGTAGTCGAGCATTTTTTCGAGTGCCGGATTGACAAAGACAATGGTTCCCTCTTCGTCTTCGATGAGAATGCCCTCAGCCAGACTGTTAACGATGTTTTCGTTGAATTCTTTAAGATTCTGGATTTGTCTTTCTTTTTCTTTCCAGTCTGAGATGTCTTTATAGATGGCCACGGCTCCGATGATTTTTCCAATTCGAATGATAGGCGAGGATGATATGCTGACCTCGACTGGTGAGCCGTCTTTCCTGAAGCGAACAGTATCAGGAATATCAAATCTTTTTCCTTCTATGAAGGTGCCGTTCGTTATTTCTTTGGCTTCAGAGAATCTCTTTTTCCCCACGAGTTTATCCACATTTTTTCCCAGAGCCTCTTCCTTGGTGTATCCGAAAATGATTTCGGCTCCCCTGTTCCATTCAACGATGTTGTTGTTCCTGTCTAGGGAGACGATGCCGTCGTTGAGGCTGGATATGAGAGCTTCAGAGTAGAGGATGTCCTCTTGTGTGGATTTAAGTGTTGAATCTTCTACCATACCGGTCCTTTCCTTATTGTTATTTATGTC
>CBFDBS010000180.1:0-6038 GCA_965603105.1 uncultured bacterium | reverse complement strand
GCCCTGTCCATCAAAGCAACGAGCCTGTCTGCCTTCATGTAGCCGACCGTCCGCAATTCCTCAATTTCGGTTCCATCCGGCTTTAAAAAGACATAGGTGGGAACACCCTTAACCTGATACTGTCTTTCCACTTTTTTCACAAACGGATTGGCGGATTTGGTTAAATTCATTTTCAGCATGATAAAATCCATGGATACGTCCACAACTTCTGGGTCAATAAAGGTGGTGTGATCCATTTCTTTGCAGGGAATGCACCAGTCCGCGTAGAAATCCACGAAAACAGGCTTTTGCCGAAAAGACGCCTCTTCAATATCTTCATCAGAATAGACTAACCAATGAATTCTGTCTGTCTGGGTTGCGGAGCCGGCTTCCAAGGCCGCAGATTCCACTTTTTGATCGATGTAGGATTGAATTCCATTGACCGAGAATATCAAGGCCACCGCAAAGAATAGGATGCCGACGAAATTTCTGACCAGAGGAAAAACCTTCCCTCCCAGCTTCGTTGGCTCGATCCAAGCCATATAAATTCCACCGACCAAAAGCGTTAAGGCCAGGGTCAGGTTATAAACAAGAACATTAGGGAAAAGGGGCCCGAGAAAATAAACGGCCATGGCGACGAGAATGAATCCAAAAATCGTCCGGACCCAAACCATCCAGGCACCGGATTTGGGAAGTCTGTTGATGCTCCCTGAAAAGATGGCCAGGAAGAGGAACGGCAATCCCAGACCGAGGGCCAGCACAAAGAACATGAGGAACCCGAGTATGATATTTCCCTTTTCTCCGACGTAAGTGAGAAGCCCCAGGACAAAAGGGCCTATGCAGGGTGCCGCAACGAAGCCCACCGTCAAGCCCATGAACAGTGTCCCGAAATAGCCCTTTTTCGACCCCCCGGCGAGGCTCGTGAGAAAGTTAGGAAGGCGGAATTCGTACAGGTTGAACATGCTCAGGGCCAAGGCTACAAGAATGACGGTGATGCCGATTAATACAAATGGATTTTGCATGGCGGAACCGAAAAAGCTGCCCGTCAGTGAAGCGATCACACCCAGTGCAGAATAGGTCCCTGCCATGCCGAGGACATAGAGCAGTGCATGAGCCACAACTCCGCCTTTTCTTCCCTCTGCCTGCCCTCCAAAATACCCGATGGTGATGGGGATGATCGGATAAACACAGGGCGTCAGGTTCAGAGCCAATCCTCCCAGAAAGACCAAAAGGAACATTAAAAACAGTCCTTTATCTTCTAAGCTTTGAGCAGCCTCTCCTTCCTGAGTCTGGTCAATCGAAGCCGGTTTTTCCTTCTTTGGCGTTGCTTTTTTCTCTATGTCTAGAGCAGCTTCTGCACTTATCTCACCTGTTACAGGAAATGTTTGACTGAAATTCAGATCAGCCGGAGCCAGACAAGAGTTCTCATCGCAAGCTTGATAACCGAGGGTTCCGGAGACAACCGTTTCGTCTCCTTGATAGGAGGACGGGATCCTGACGGTCGTCGCCACCTTGAACTTGCCTTCGTAAACAGACAGAGGGCTTTCTGAAAAATTGAATCGCCTTATCTCGGCCTCTGGAAATTCAATGACGCCGAATTCGAGACCTTTAGCATTATCGAAGCTGATTGAGGTGGGTACGACAAATTCATCGAGGGGCACATCGGAGTTGATGTGGTAGGGTTCATTGATTGTAATTTCCAGAAAAATCGGAGTTGTCTCTCCCCGTTTCAGTTCAGTCTGGGAACTGAAAATCTTCACGGAAATGATCTCATCCTTATTTTGTCCAAAGTTCTGTCCAAAACAGAGCGAGGTCCAGGCCAACACAAACATGATATAGAGAATCAGTTTTTTCATGACATCTCCGTTATTCGAAAGCAGCGGTTTTTTAAAAAAAGTATTATAGCAGTTCAGGTACGGATAGACAAAGTGAACGGACTATGGAGGACGCGTCTCCAACACATTGAAATGGATTTTTGAACGGGTGGCACGGCTGGAGGGGGCCCACCGCCCGCACGCTTTGGAGGACGGGGGGGGAAGCCGGGACAGGACCCGTGAAAAAATCCAATCAAAGATCAAGGTTTTAGAGACGCGTTCTCTATAGAAATCGACTCGACAGGCGTGCTAAAATGAGCTTTCCTGTCGAGGAGGTAGAATCATGAAATCATTAAAATTTGTCTTTTTTCTAGCGGTCTTGGTCGGATTGAGTTTTTTTGTCCTGGCTGAAGACGGCATGTGGATGCCCCATCAGATGACGGAGCTCAACTTGAAAGCCTTCGGCCTCAAAATGAATCCAGAGGACCTATACAAAAAGGACGGGACCGGGCTGATGAGCGCCATCGTCTCTCTTGGCGGTGGCACGGGAGAATTTGTAAGCAGCGAAGGGCTCATCCTGACCAATCACCACGTGGCCTTCGGCGCGTTGCAGCGGGCCTCCAGTGAGGAGAAGGACTTTATTGAGAATGGATTTATCGCCTGGTCCAAGACTGAAGAGGTCCCGGCCAGCGGCTACATAGCGGATGTTCTTCTTGGTTATGAAGACGTGACGGGAAAAGTCTCGGCCTCCATCGATCGGGGAATGACGCTTATCCAAAGATACGAAGCTCTGGACAGGATAAAAAAGGAACTCATCTCGGAAGCGGAAAAAAGCGGAAAGGATATCCGGGCGACCGTCGCCACTATGTACAGCGGCAATCAAAACTACCTGTTCAAATACAAAAGAATCAAAGACATCCGTCTCGTCTACGCCCCCCCTCAAGACCTTGGCAATTACGGAGGAGACATCGACAACTGGATGTGGCCGCGTCACACCTGTGATTTTTCCTTCCTCAGAGCCTATGTCTCCAAAGACAACGAAGGCGTCGATTACAGTCAGGACAATGTCCCTTACCAGCCCAAATCCGTTCTGAAGATTTCGCTCGAAGGCTTCGACGAAGGAGATTTTTCTTTTGTCATGGGCTATCCCGGCAGAACCTACAGGAATCAAACCCTGCCGGAACTGGAATTAGATATCGACTTCATGAAAAAAAGGAAAGAGCTCTATCAAAACATCATCGCTTTTTTAGAAAAGGCGGGAGAACAGAGCCGGAGTGTCCAGATCAAATATGCCAGCAAAATCAAGGGATTGAACAATTCACTAAAAAACTATCAGGGAAAAATCGAGGGCATGGGCAAAATCGATCTGATCGGAAAAAAGAAGCGGGCCGAAAAGGATTTTATGGACTGGGCCAATAAATCCGCCGAAAGACAGCGCAGATACGCTGCCTCCCTTTCTCAAATGAGTGACTTTATGAAAAAAGACAGCCGGCACAGGGCGAGGACGAACCTTCTCGATCAACTCGTCAGCTCTAATCTTGGTTCTACGCTTCTTTCTCAAGGGCACACCATCTACAGGACGGTTGATGAGAGGCAGAAACCGGACATGGACAGAGAACCCGCCTATCAGGAAAGGAATCTGTCCTATATCAAACAGGGCGTTCAACTGGCGGAAAGTGGGTACGACCTGGATACCGATAGATCCTTCTTCAAGTTCCGATTGAAAGGACTGCTCGGAACTCCTGTGGAGCAGATACCGGAGGCTTTCAAAAACGTTTTGGCCCAAAACTCGGAAGAAGCCGTCGAAAACTATGTCGACTCTCTTTATGAGGGCACTTCATTGGCGGACGTGAATAGACGCCTGGAACTCCTCGACAGCAGTCAGGAAGCACTGGAAGAACTCGATGACCCGATGATCAACCTGGCCGCTGCTCTTGAAAAGGAAATGAAACTCCTCAGAGAGGAAGAAAAATCACTGGATCAGGAGCGCCTGGAACTGAAAAACACCTACCTGGAGGCTTTGCTGGAAATGAAGGAAGGCCGGCTTGCACCGGACGCCAACTCGACCATACGCTTCACTTACGGATTCATGAAGGGTTATCAGCCCCGGGATGCCGTCTTCTACTCGCACCAAACCAGCCTTTCAGGTGTTTTCGAAAAAGAAACGGGCGAATTCCCCTTCCACGTCCCGGAGAAATTGAAGGAGCTCCACAGTGCGAAAGACTACGGTCGTTACGCCGATCCGAGGCTCGATGACATCCCCGCCTGCTTCCTGAACACGACCAGTGTCACCGGCGGCAACTCAGGCTCCCCGACCCTGAATGCCAATGGTGAACAGATCGGCATCATCTTCGATATGACCTATGAGAGCGTAACCAGCGATTACTACATCGTCCCGGAACTGCAGCGTACCATCAGCGTGGACATTCGCTTTGTCCTCTTCATCACGGAAAAATTTTCCAACGCCAAACATCTTCTCAAGGAAATCGGAATATAAGGGCCCCGGGGGAAACGGTCATTGCAGTGTCAGGAAGGCAGGAGGTCCTTCCCGGCCATCGTTATTGACGGCCACCAGAGCGTAAGAATAGGTCTGATCCTCTTTCACTCCTCTGTGCCAGTACTCAAAAGAAGTGGAAACGACTGTGGACAAAGGCCGCCAGTCTTCTCCCAGGATTTCATACAGCCGGTAGCTGACTATGCCCACATTGTAGGGATGGGGCTGCCAGGTGAGGAAATTGATGAATTCCTTCTGGGAGAGGGAGCGGTTCTCCTCCCGGTGCCCGCTAAACTGAAGCGGAGCGTACATAGCATTTCTGAAATTGGCGACAAGAGCCCTGCTTGTATCCATATTGAGAGTAAGCGGATTGTTCAACTGCAGGCTCAGGGCAAGACTTCCAGTCCATAAATCGAACTCAAAACCGACATCGGGTTGAGCCCAAATGGTTATTTCCGTTTCCTTTGAGTAGGTGTATGTGCCGGGAGAAGGACTTGTCGTACCTCCGCTCTCCGATTGAAGGATAAGAATCCTATTCTCTCCGGGCAATAGAGATCTGTAGGCATTCACTCTGCCACCGGTCAGCAGAAAACCGCTCATTGAAATTTGGGCGTCCACACCGCCGATCAGCCGGCTCTTGATTTCCTGCCAGGTGATTTCAGGTTCGTAAGCTTTGAGCAGAGCGGCAATTCCCGTCACATGGGGCGCGGCGACCGAGGCTCCGTTTTCAAGCCCGTAACCGTTGTTCAATCCGGTGCTCAGGATTTGTTGACCCGGGGCGGCCACATCCACGGAACTGAGTCCGTAATCGGACCAGCTCACCAGCTCATCATCTCTGTCCGAAATGCCGACGGCGATGATGTTTTCAGATTCATGGGAAGAGGGGAAATGGGATTCGACATCATTGTTTCGCCCCTCATTCCCGACAGCGAATACACAGAGAACCCCCTTCTGTCCGGCGGCATCGATGGCGTCTTTTTCAGCTTGTGAGTAAGTGTAGTCTCCGAAGCTGCCGTTAATGATCCCGGCTCCATGGTTCACAGCGTACTGGATGCACTCGATCTCATCCGAGACTGTCCCGCTGTCGTTGTTGGGCAAAAACCTCAAAGCCATAATTTTGCAGGTCCAGCACACACCGGATACACCGATTCCGTTGTTTCCGGCGGCGGCGATTATTCCCGCCACATGAGTGCCGTGTCCATCATTATCCAGCGGATCTCCCTTACCGGTTATGGCGTCGATCCCGAAGCGGTCATCCACATAACCGTTTCCGTCATCATCGAGTCCATTGCCGGCAATCTCTCCGGGATTCTCCCACATATTAGCCCTGAGGTCTTCGTGATTGTAGTCGATCCCCGAATCGATGACGGCGACGATAACCAGCGGGCTGCCTGTCGTCAAATCCCAGGCTTCAGAGGCATCGATGTCTGCATCAACCGTCCCCCCACTTTGACCGGTGTTATGAAGGCTCCATTGACCGTCGAAACTGGGATCATTGGGAAAAGAGTCTCTGGCATATCTCAGGTTATCCGGTTCTACATATTCCACAAAAGGGGACTCCTTGAGAGAAGCGATTGTTTCGTCCTTATCCTCCAGAGTCCTGTAGAGATGGACGTCGATGAGGTTGAATCTCTTCAGTTCTTGAAGACCGAATTCGGATTCGATGGAAATCCTTACGGATTCCTGGAGCTTGATCCCACTCTCTTTTTTAAACTTGACCAGTATCCGTTCCGGAGCCCAATGGAGCTTCG
>CBFDBS010000179.1:0-6048 GCA_965603105.1 uncultured bacterium | reverse complement strand
ATAAAAGTCCTTTTCAATCTACCTTCTCAAGCATTTTTTGCCTTGCAAAGGCTTCATTATTTGCTAATTGCTCTCGTTTAAAAAGAGGAATAACAGGATAAAGCAGGAGAAGATGGAAATTTGATTGCCAATCTGCTACATTGAAAATGGATTCTAAAATGAAACCATTAATGCTCTTTATCATGAGAAGAAGCCGAGCCTTTATTGCCCTTCAATTGACTTTTCTTTTTTTCATCATGGGCTTCACTTCCCAATCTGCTGCCCAGTCCGGATACTCAATGGAAGAGGTTCAAAAGGTCCTCGCTTTAATTGAGCACATCCTCGAAGACCAGAAACTGAGGACTGATGAAGGTCTCAGAGCTGTCGAGGTTGCAGAAAGCGAATTCAATGCCTATATGGCCTTCCTCATTGATGTCGACAATGAGGAGGTGCTTAGAGAGGTTCATGTCAACCTCCTCAAGAACAACCGGATAGAGGGGAAGATCCATATCGATCTTCGGGGGCAGAGGATTCCCCGCTTCCTGAAGCCTGAAATGAATTTTTACTTCGCCGGACGGCTGCATGTGGACGACGGCAGAGCCAGGCTTGCTATCAATGAGATCTTTCTCGAAAATGAGCCGGTTCAACCGGCCCTGCTCGAATTGGCCATACTCATTTCCTCCAGGATACAAGGGGTTGAGCCTGTGAGTCTACTAGACTGGTATGATCTGCCATACGGTATCAAAGATATAAAAACAAAAGAGGGAATCGCCATTTTTTACTATTGATCAATGATTAGAATCATAGGCGGCAAGTACAAGGGGAAACGGCTCAAACGGGTGTCAAGTGAACAGGTGCGTCCCATGCCGGATAAGCTGAAAGAATCTCTGATGAGCATCCTTCAGTCTCGAGTGCGCGGTTCCCTGTTTCTGGATGGATTTTCAGGGACCGGTTCGGTCGGGATCGAGGCGTTGAGTCGGGGAGCATCTTTCGTTGTCTTTGTCGATTCTTTTCTTCCCTCTGTCAATGTCATCAATATCAATCTGAAACGGTGCGCAGCGGAAGCGCAAGCCCGCGTGCTTCATAAAGAATTCAACCGGGCTGTCATCCAGCTTGCCAATGAAAACATGAAGTTTGATCTGGTGTTCCTCGATCCGCCCTACAGGTTATTGGAACAGAGGAATCCATTGAAAGTGATTCATAAGAGATCTGTCCTCCAGGAAAAGGGGATGATTGTTCTCAGGCATCATTTCAAGACGGATTTCAAATCCAAATATTTTAAAAAAGACCGAGAGGTCAGAATAGGGGATGATGTGCTCACTTTTTTCAGCAGGAAAACAGACCTCAGTGAAGGCCATGAAAGATCTTTTTCATAAAGTCAAATTCCAATCCCTGGAACCTCTTTCAATCGAGGATGGAGACATTTATTCGGAGCTTGTCGAGAAAAGGGGGTCTTCTCTTTTCTTAGGGAAATACTCAATAGAGGAGATCAATTCGGTTCTGCGAAAGAGGAGCTTTTATAAGGAAGCACAAAAAAGAGGACTTTTTCCGGTCCAATTTGATTTGGATTCTTCCGAATTCCCCCCCCTTCAGAGATTCAGGATTTTTTTTAAGAAAGCTCAACCGGAAAATCTGGTGGTCGATCTGAGGATCAAAGAAAGCCTCTACCGACTTGGAGAACAGGCTGGTGCGGGTTCAATCCGTTTCCTGGGATTTCCGCAGAGAGAATATAAATTTTTAACACTGGAATGGCTGACCCTTCAGCATCCCCATAAGCAATTTTCCGAAAAGAGATACCCTCTTCCGGGACAGGAGTATCCGGGACTGGGATTAGGCAGGAAGGTCTTCCACCTTTTTACCTATCTAGCCCGCATCAACAGAGACGAAGGAATCCTCGCTTTCCCCGCCTATTATCATAACGCCCTGCTCTTCGCCCGGAGCTTCCGTTTCGTCAATCCCGAAAAAGAAGGAGAAATACTGGCCATAAAAAGTGCCTTGTCTAAAGTTTCTTTTCATGAAATGGCCTGGATCGTTCATTTGAATTGCTTAAAGGACGGAAGGAACAGGACATACGAATGGAAGGCCGAGGAGCAGGTCTATCCGATGGACAAGGACTTGAAAAATTATTTCGATTCGGTTCGGTACAAGAAGATGGTCCGACAGGCACTCCGTGAATTGACCTTCACTGTGGATTGGGAGTGCTTCCAGAAGAAATTCGAATCAAGAGCATTTCCCTAATTCTCTATCCGTAACACCTTCAAATAAATAACAGGCCACACGAAAAAGCCTTCCTTATGCGCGGAAATGGGGATCTTTCTAAGACAAGAGACAGATTGAGATTTGGGCGGGGCTCTGGTATAATAATTTCTGATTTGAGGAGAATTCTGAAATGAAGAAAGACATTCATCCTGAGTACACGGAAAGCATGGTCACCTGTGCCTGCGGCAACACTTTTACAACCCGGTCGACCAAAAAGGAAATCAGGGTAGAGATCTGTTCTCAATGCCATCCCTTTTTCACCGGAAAACAAAAGTTTATTGATAGCGCCGGTCGAGTCGAAAAATTCAGGAAGAAATACGGTGACCTTAAGAAATAAACAGTATGCTGCAAGAGCTGGAAAACTTAAAGGAGAGGTACGACAAGCTCACCCAATCCCTCTCTGATCCCGCCAAAATCTCCGATCCCCAGGAACTGCGCCGAATCACCAAGGAGCGGGCGGACCTTGAGCCCGTTGTCAGAAAGTACAAATCTTACCTAAAAATCGTAAAGAGTATCCGGGAATCCGAAGAGATCATCGAAGATACGGCTTCCGATGACGACTTGAAAGAACTGGCCGCCGAGGAGTTGAATGAGCTCGAACAAAAGGCAGAAAAAGTCTCCGGTGAGCTGAAAATATTACTCCTCCCCAGAGATCCGAATGACGGTAAGAATGTCCTCTTGGAAATTCGTGCCGGGGCCGGGGGTGATGAGGCTTCGCTCTTTGCGCAAGACCTGTACCGCATGTACTCCCGTTTTACCGAAGAAAAAGGCTGGAAGCTGGAAGTCTTGAATCTGAGCCCATCGCCCATCAAAGGAATCAAGGAAATCATTGTCAATATCCGAGGAGAAAAGGTTTATTCTCTGCTGAAATATGAAAGCGGGGTTCACAGAGTGCAGAGGGTTCCTCAGACCGAAGCCAGCGGACGCATCCACACCTCGACAGCCACGGTGGCCGTCCTGCCCGAAGCAGAGGATGTCGATATCCAGATCGATCCCAAAGATTTAAAAATTGAGGCCTTTGGAGCCTCCGGGCCGGGAGGACAGAATGTTAACCGGAACTACACCGCCATCCGTATTACGCATCGGCCGACTGGAATGGTCGTTTCCTGTCAGGACGAAAAGTCTCAGCACAGAAATAAAGAGAAAGCGTTGCGCATCCTTAAGTCGCGATTGTTCGATATCGCGCAGAGGGAACAGCATGAACAGATCGCTCAGAACAGGAGATTACAGGTGGGAAGCGGGGAGAGGAGCGAGAAGATCAGAACCTACAATTTTCCTCAATCCCGCGTGACTGACCACCGCCTCAACCTGACCAGTCACAGGCTAGAAGGCATCCTGGATGGGGATTTGGACGAATTCATCGAGGCTCTGACCCTTAAAATTCAATCGGAAATACTGGCCGGATTGAGCCGGTCTCACTCTTGAATCGAATTTTGTGACAACACTCAATGAGACCTATCTCAGGGGAAAAGAAGCCTTAAATAACCTTCCCAGTCCAGAATTGGATGCCAGAATTTTACTCTGTGCCTGCCTCTCCCTTAGCGAGGAAGAATTTTTTGCCCACCCTGAACGGATATTGACGGCAAAGCAACTGCGGAAATTTCTCCGGCTGCTCCGCCAGAGACAAAATGGCTGTCCTATCGCCTACCTGACGGGTGAAAAAGAGTTTTGGTCCCTCCCTTTTATAGTCAAACCGGGAGTTCTTATCCCCAGGCCCGAGACAGAGCTTCTGGTTGAAAAGACTGTTGAATTGTCCGGTGATTTGACCAAAACGGTTGTGGATATTGGTACCGGCTGCGGAAGTATTGCGGTCAGTTTGAGCATGGAAATTCCACAAACTGAGGTCCTGGCAACGGATATTTCCCGCCGGGCGCTTCGGATTGCCCGTGCCAATTCCAGGCGCAACGGACAGACCGGAATCAGGTTTCTTCACGGCGACCTATTTGCCCCTTTGGAGAAAAAATCACTGGCCAAGAGATGTGATTTTATCATTTCCAATCCTCCCTATCTCTCCGCAAAAGAGTGGCTAAGCTGTTCGCCGGAGATCACCGAGCATGAGCCGAAACGAGCTCTGGTCTCCGGAGTGACAGGCTTGGAGTTTATCGCCGCGCTTATCGAAGGAGCGGTCTTCTTTTTAAGGCCAGGCGGGTATCTTCTGTTTGAGATCGGTGCCGGGCAGATGGAAGGAGTCATGTCTCTGTTTAACATGAACTGGAAGACGGTCGAAGCCTTCAAGGATTTAGCCGGAATTCCGCGTGTTATTGCCGCCCGTATGGCGGAATGAAAAGGTTTCTCAAAAAGAGGGAAGGAATGCCTATGAAACGTGAAGCAGGTTCTCGATAAATGGCATCAATTTGGTCGTCTCGAACCGGATCTTTTCCCATTTTTCCAGGCTGATGGAGGTGAATGCTTCGACGACTTCCGGATCGAAATGAGATCCGGATTCACTTTGAATCTCCGCTTTGGCTGTTTTGAAATCCTTCTTTTGCTTGTAGGGGCGCTTCGATGTTATGGCATCCAGGGCATCGGCCAGGGAGAAAATTCTGGCTTCGATGGGGATTTTGCTTTTTTTCATTTGATAGGGGTAGCCTGAGCCGTCGTATTTTTCGTGATGGTAAAGGATAATATTCCCGACATCCTTGACGAGTTTGATTTCTTTGATCAATCCGAAGCCCAGGGCAGGATGGAGCTTGACTTTGTCCCATTCCTGAGGGGAGAGCGAGCCGGGCTTTTTAAGGATGGAATCCGGGATAGCGATCTTGCCCACATCGTGGAGAAGGGCTCCTTTGCGGATATGGTCGAGCTTCTCCTTGTCGTTCACTCCCAGGATTTGGGCGAGGACTTGGCTGTATTTGGCAACGGTCAGGGAGTGGCCAAAAGTTTCCACATCCCTCAAATCCAGGGCTGTCATGAGATTTTCCAGTGTTGTGTTGTGAATTTCTTCTAGGTCAATGGCTCTTTTCAGGTTCTTTTCCTTCTCCTGCCTAATCATCCGGATTTTTTTTTGAAAGAATTCATTCTTCTGGATCAACTCTCGTTTTTGGAGCTCATTCTTTATGGCCGAAAAGATCCCGGCCAGGTTGTCGGGTGTTGTTATCTGATCGACGATCCCTTTTTCAATCAAAGTGACGGCGAAATCTTTGTTCTGGATTTCGGCCAGCAGGATGATTCCCAAATTGGAATTCTGAGATTTGAGTGAGCGCAGGAATTCGGCTGTACTTTCTTCGACAGGCATCTGAGAAAGGAGAGCTATTGAAGAAGTGTCAGACTTTAAGAGATGCCCCGCCGCTTCTTCAAGAGAGGGGGCCTCATGGACTTCAAACGAAAAGGCTCTCAAAATTTTGTTCAGCAGTTGCCGCTTACCACTGTTTTTGTCGATCACGAATATTCTTTGTTCTGAAATCAAGCACTTCTCCTTATTGAAGACATTCAAACTCGGCAGCTGGTTTAAGAGGAATGCAGAGAAAATAATTCATCATGGGGGAGTGACTTCTTTTTTGAACCAAGTTCTTGACCACTTGTGTTTATATACATCATTTTTTTCAATTGGTAAAGTTGAAATTTCTTACAGATCGAAACCTCTGTCATCAGAGTCCTTGCCGGGTGCGTTCGTTAAGTCTCCTCTTTAAAGGTGAGGTAGACGGGGGATAAATCACCCTTGGATTTCGTCCTGAAGGGTGATTGCCTCATTTTTGGCTGTCTTTTACAATTGAGCTATCCATGAGGGAAGGATGTCCAAGAATCATCGAGAGGATCGCCTTTTTTATGCTATAGAAAAATGAAAGGGAGAAAGACGATGGAACAAAAAGA